>JANOHH010000469.1:0-8108 GCA_031406395.1 Verrucomicrobiota bacterium
CGCCGAAAACATCCTCGCCCTGCGCTGCATTCATAGCAGCCGACGCCTGGAAAACTTTTGGAAATACAGACTCAACCAACACGCCGCTCGCAACGACACCCTCCCGCTCGCAGCATGAAGGAAGAATTTTGTCTCACACCCAAGCACATTCCAGTTCGCATTTTTGATTTTGTGCTCTACCGCTTAAAGGGCAGACTTCGTCCCCGCCACTTCGCATAGGCGATCGGCTTTGGCCCGAATTTTTGCTGTCATACGTCCTCAACTGCGACAACCGTCAATCCATTCGGCCGCGGTGTGTCAGAAAATGCGAGGTTGGGGACCAAAAAGGTCAATATCACCCCGCTCGTCAAAATAAGCACAACCTGTTCCGCCAAATGCCATTAAGTGGCGACTACGCATAGTCCAGCCAATCGGATCAAAAACTCGCGATACGACTTAGCTCTGCTTCGGTCAAAGGCTGGCACCGAATTCACATCCTAGGCATCCAACACCACGAACAGTCTCCGCAACAGTTGGGACGGAACTTATCGAAACGGCTCGTCGCCGCAAGGCGCATCTGCTGTGCCGCAAGGCGTTACGCCCCTTCCATTCAAAGAAAAGAATCCATCGTTATGGAAAACCTTGCTTGCAGTCTTGGGCAACTCCGTCGGGCAACGCATCAAAGCTCCTGGCTAAGTTTGCGCGGCACATAGGCCCGGTGCTTGTTCAAAATGGCCGCCACGTTGGCGCGAGATTCGGAGAGCAGGCCATTCGCCCGCTGGACGATTTCCGAACCAGTTTTTTCGGATTCGATAACCACCAGGACCATGTCCATAAACCCGGATAGTCGCGCGGTGACGCTGGTCTGGGTCACCGGCGGCATATCGAAAATGATGTAGTCGTAGTCGCTCGCTTTCATGCGCGGCACGAGATGGGCAAAGCGTTTGGGTAAAATCCGCGGCAACTTCTGATCGTTGGTTTCATGGGCTGAAACCAGGTATAGATTCTCTTGCACGCAGGCCGGGTCGCGGCCGCCGTTCTCCAATGCCTCCGAAAGACCGCACGCCGGTTGCCCCCGATAAAAATCGTGGGCGGCTCCCTGCTCGAGATTCATGTCCACGAGCAACACGCTGCCATCGCCCGTCTCAGAAAGGGCGGCGGCCAGCCCGGCCGCCATGGTCGTAACGCCCGCGCCGTTGTGGTAGCTGGTAACGGCTACCATCTTCGGTTTATGATCCATCCCGCGAACTTCGGAGTAGGTGATCAAACGGTCGCGCAAAGCTTCAAAGTACGGACGCAGACCGTGCTGCGGATCCCATGGTGCCACGTTCGTCGCCGAGGCAGTGGCCGCCTTGTCGTTGGGCAATTCGCCGTTGCCAGTGGTCGCAACTGGCGGTTGAGGTCGATGGCGACTAAGTCGCGGGAGACGGAAGCCCGAATGCCAGCCGGTATCGGGCACGGTGACATACACCGGGACGCGCCCCTGCCGCTCCACATCGACGACGCCCTTGATGGTGCGATCGAGAATGCGCTCGGAAACAAACCCGAGGCCGAAGCCACCGAAGCAGCCCATGAGAATGAGGATCAGCACTGGTTTCAGGACGCGCTTCATGTCACGAGCTGGCGGCGTAGGCTTTTGCACCACGCTGATATTGGTTATCTCGCCGGTGCCCAAGGACTCATCAATACGGGCCTGTTGGAGACTTGAGGAATAAAAGCGATAGCTGCTTTCCTCGAGATCCTTCTGGCGCTGCAACTGGGCGAGGGCGGGCTCGGCGTCCATTACCCGGATTGCATCACCCCGGACCTGCTCCAGCTGGCCGGCCAACACCTTGACTTTGGCGTCCAAAGCCATAACCCGCATCGACTGCGCGGACAAATCAGTCTGATTTAGCGGTGCTTGGTGAGCGAGTTGCGGAAAGTCCGCTTCCAGTTCTTTCTTCCGCGCTTCGGCTTGGGTGACCTGCTGCCGCAGCTGCCGGACCTGAAAATGCTCGTCCGTATAAAGCGTGCGAAGTTCTGTGAGTCGTTTTGGTAGGGCTTCCACATCATGGCAGGCCTGTCGGTACTGCTCCAGCGTCCCGGGTATCACCGCCGCGGCAGCGTTCGTGACCGCGGGCCAATCGGGGAGAGGTTGGCCCGGTGCTGCCAGCAGGGCGCGATGCTCGGCGAGTTCAGCCTCGGCGGACAGCAGTTCCTGGCGAATCTTCACCATCAGATCCATATAGGCCCGTTTGCTCTCGTCCACGGAGATGACATTGACATTGGTCTTGAGCTTCTTCAGCTCGGCCTCGGTCGTCGCCAGACTCGAGCGCAGTTGATCAGCTTGGCGCGAGAAAAAGTCGTCGCGCACGCCGACGCCCCGATGGATTTCGACGTGGCGCTTAAGGTACGTTTCGGTGAGCTGGCTCAGCACGGGCTGCACCACCGCCGCGTCCGGATGCCGAAAAGTCATCAAGATGACGCTGCTGCGCCCGGGAACATCTACTTTGAGGGCGTCGTGAATCACTCCCGCTGCCTGCATCCTGTCGTTGCCGCCCCCTAGTTTCGCGAGTATTTTCTCCGGCCCCACCGCATCAGCCACCTGGACCGCGAGGTCGAGACTTGTGAGAATTTCGAGTTCCGAACTGATGATGGTGGCCCCGCCGGAATCCGGGGATTTCATTTGTGACTCATCCTTAGCCGAAGTCCCCGTCTTGCCTTCCACAATGTACCGGATGAGAATTTTCGCCTCGGACTGGTACATGGGTGGTTTAGTAAAATAAAAGGCCGCCGCGCTGACCAGTCCCGCGAGGAAGATGAACAGAATTTTTCCTTTGTGGCGGAAGAAGATGTAGTAGAAGTCGCCCAGATTCAATCCGGGTGGTGGTGCCTCCGGTGGGGGGACGGTTTCCTCAATCGGGGCTTTCATGCGGGCCTCCGCATTGGACCTTGGCAACGAGCCTCCGGGCTTGATGGCAACTTCATAACTCAAGGAAGGTGGATGCATACGTCTCAAATGGCAACTTCATTACTCAAGCAAGGTGCGAGCCGCCGCGTTAGCGACCAAAAGAAAATCTCATGAAAGGTGGGGATAGATCGCCGCCCCTAGTGCGCGCAGCAAGGGCTGCGGCAGGCGGCGAAACACCGCATTCATGCCGCTTTCGGCGCGATCATTGGTCGTCACAAATCCGCCTTTGCGGAAATCGTAACGGAAGCACTCGAGCCGTTCTTCCCGGGAGCCGAAGCCCAGCTTGAAGCGACGCAAGCCTTCGTTGGCCAGGGACGTGCGACCGAAATGCAACGAAACGAAGCCGCGCGCGCCGTGCCATTTGATCGCTTCCCACATCAGCAAATTATTCGGGCGAATCGGTTGAAAACCAAGGTCGGAAGCGCCGAATTTGTACACAGCCCGCCGTCCGAACTGAAAGAAGACAGCACTAGCCACGATCCGCCCCCGCCAGCGGGCCTGAATCACGCAACCCAGACCACGCGCAATGATATGGCGATGGATGCTCGCGAAGAACCGGAAGGCCTGAGGCGGAAGGCCGTGCCGCCGCCGGGTCTCGCAATGCAGCGCATAATAGGCCCGGACCGACGCGAGATCGGTTTTGACGTCGATTTCGATCGACTCCGCCTGCGCCTTGCGGATCGCGCGACGAGCACTAGGGTCCAACCTGGCAAACAGTTTTTCCTCAGTAGTCTCGAGGTGCAGTTCATGGGCGTAAAAAGTGAGCGCCGGATGGGCGCCGGCTGGAACGCCGCGAGCGCCCCGGCATTCGAAATACTTCCAGCCCCGCTGGCGACCCAGCGCGAGCGCCAGTTCCCAATTCCGCTCGGCGGCCGTTTCGCTTGTCGCCAGCGGTTGGCAAAAATCGGCGAACGGCAACGCCACACCGCGCTTACCCGTGACGACGCTCGCGACTTCCATGATGGGTAACAAGTCGGAGCCACTGCCGGATTCGATCCGGCCCAAATAACAAGGGGTGTGGCGATAGGTCTCGTGCAACACCCGCGCCCATGCGGCGCTATGAAATATAGTTGCCTCGGGATGAGTCGCGAGTTGCGCATCCCAAGACTCGAGCGCGAGCGGATTTAACCTGAAATCCGGTGGCGGAACCGCGCGAGCGGCGGATCGGGCAGCGAATTCTGGCATGAGCGGAAATGATTCAGACAGCGCGTTCATGAACATCCAACGCCAAATGGCAAGGAGCTAGAGTGACCTATTGGGAGATGGATTGCGGAGGCGCGCCGGATTTCCGGCCACGACGGCGCCCGCCGGAACATCCTTCGTCACCACGCTGCCCGCCCCGACCGTGGCGCGTTCCCCAATCGTCACGCCGCAAAGAATGGTAGCGCCGGACCCGATGGCGGCGCCGCGTTTGACCAAGGTCGAGTCGCATTTCCAGTCTGCCTCGGTCTGCAGTCGACCATCGGCCTTGGTAGCACGGGGGAAACGGTCATTGATGAAGGTGACGCCGTGCCCGATGAAGACTTCATCCTCCAACGTCACGCCTTCGCAAATGAAAGTGTGACTCGAAATTTTGCATCGCGCCCCAACCCGAGCGCCCTTCTGAATCTCAACGAAAGTGCCAATTCTGCTATCGTCTCCGATTTCGCAGCCGTAGAGATTAGTGAAAGCGTAAAGCTTGACCCGTTGGCCAAGTTTTACGTCCGGGGCGATGAGCTGATATAGCTGATCGGCGCTATTCATGCGGCCAGCACACTCCGCTCCGCCGAAGGAACGACCAACCCAGAGTTGTGACCGTTACCGTTGCCATTGTGGCCATTGGTCCCAGCATTATTAATTCGGGCGGCGGGCGTGCCATTGGCCGAGTGCGCGGGCAGACCGAGGTTGACGGCATGACCATGCTGGCGCAACGAATGACTAGAGGCTTCGAGAATGCGAACCACTTCGAGTCCCGCAAGGCCGCCGGTAATCGGAGTGGCTTCGCCGCGAATGCAATCCAGAAAATGCTGACACTCCAGCTTCAACGGTTCGTCTTGCTTGATGTACGGCACGTATGCGTCGCCATAGTGATAGGAATATGTAAAATCGGCAAAGGTGTCATAATGGGGCGGCACTTCGACGCGGGCATCATAGACTTTGAGCTTTTCCAGCGGCTCGATGTCGTCATAGACAATCATGCGCCGCGTGCCCACCACTGTCATCTGGCGGGTTTTCTTGGGATCGAGCCAACTATTCTGAATGAACGCGCAGCAATTCTTGCGGAACGTCAGGTACATCATGGTCACGTCTTCGATATGCCGGTTAACGTGACTGCTACCCTGGCAGGAAACCGTCTTGGGTTGCTCGCCAAGCAAATGCAGGATAATTGAAATGTCGTGCGGCGCGAGGTCCCAAGCCACATTGATGTCCTTCTGGAACAACCCCAGATTCAGACGCCGGGCCGAGATGTATTGAATGTCGCCGATGTCGCCGGAATCAATGATCTCCTTCATTCGGCGCACCGCCGGCGAAAACAAAAACGTATGCCCCACCATAATCACCAGTCCGCGTTGCTCCGCCAACGCACAAAGCTCCTCGCCCTCGGCCACGGTGCGGGCCATTGGCTTCTCAATGAATACATGTTTGCCCGCCAGCAGCACAGCCTTGGCCATTTCGTAGTGAAAACGTACCGGAGTTGCGACCACGATCGCGTCCAACTCGGCGTCCTGCAACAGCTCCTCAAAGCGATTCGTTGTCGCCACGTCGTGGTACAACTTGCGCATGTGCTTCAGACGTTGCTCGCTCATGTCGCAAATGACCTTGAGCTGGCAATCCGAAGACTGACGCAAATTCCTAATCAGATTCGGCCCCCAGTAACCACAACCCACCACTCCAACTTTGATTGTTTTCTTGATCGTTTTCATAGATTTAGCGGATGGACATTTCTCTCGAACCGTGCTGACGCAGACTTCTAATTCCTTACCCTGCTCTTCGCGTTGGCTACCCAAGTGTCGTAGCATTGAATTATCAACGCGGGCACGGTCTTGAGGATGATCTTGAGATCCAGCCACAGATTGGCTTGTTTTGAATACTTAATGTCCAATTGGATCATCTGTTTAAAAGTCGTGCGGTTCTTGCCACTCACTTGCCATAAACCGGTCAAACCCGGCACAACGTCGAAGCGGTGGCGCTGCCACGATTCATAATGCTCATACTCATAAGGAATACACGGGCGGGGTCCCACCAAGCTCATCTCACCACGGAGGACGTTGATCAACTGCGGCAATTCATCCAGCCCGGTGCAACGCAAAAGCGAGCCAAACGGAATAATGCGCGGATCCTTTTCGGCATCGAGCTTTGTCATCGGCGTCTCGGACTTCATGAGCTGCGCAGTATGCCCCCGATGGGAATCGGTTTCCGCATCAACTTTCATGGAACGGAACTTGTAGCACAGGAACTCCTGCCCCTTATATCCCACTCGAAGTTGGCGAAACAGCACCGGACCAGATGAACCCAGCTTGATTAAGACAGCGATCCCGCTGCCAACAAGAACCAAAACCGGTGAAAAAAGGAAAATTATGCCCAAGTCAAGAGCGCGCTTCCAGATTGGCAACCTAGCCGTATGCTTGCTCGCTCCACGGCTCGTGTCCAAACTTCGGGAACTCATACTTCTTCCTAAGACATTCTCCATAGCTTCTGATTCCAATCCTCGGAGGCCACCTCGGTCTCTCAACCGCTCAAACATCTTCGCCCGATTCTGAAATGTTGCAAGTGACAACAGCGCAACGACTTCACCGCTCAATACGGAAGGGGCGTCGGGCTAACTACGGAAGGAAGTGAAAGCGCTTCACTCCAGTGGAGATTCGGTCGCGGCAGCGGACAACCGCAGGACCCCGATGGCCTGACCGGTGGAATCATCAATTTCCACCACTAAACCTTGCAGCAACGCACGGCCTTTCGCGACTTCAAAGCGCTGCGGCAGGTTGGTCAGGAAACGCTTGATGATCGGTTGAATTTCGCGACCGAGCACGCTGTCATGCGGGCCGGTGAAGCCAGCGTCCGTCAGGTAGGCCGTGCCGCCGGGAAAGATTTGTTCGTCGGCAGTTTGAACATGGGTATGGGTGCCGATGACCGCGCTTACCTGGCCGTCAAGCATTCGCGCCAGGGCGATCTTCTCCGAAGTGGCCTCCGCATGGATATCAACGAAAATGATTTTGGTTTGCTGGCGCAAGCGCTCCACTTCGGCACGGCCGAGCTGAAAGGGGTTTTCCAGGACGGGCATGAACGTGCGGCCCTGCAGATTCAACACCGCCACCGGCGGCAGCGAGCCTTTCTGGATTACCACGCTCCCCTGCCCGATCGTGCCCGCCGGATAGTTTAATGGCCGCACGAACCGCGGCTCATTGCACAGCAGCTCCACCACTTCCTTTTGATCCCATAGATGATCGCCACTGGTGATAACATCCACGCCAGCGGAAAAGATCTCCTCGGCGGTCTTGGGCGTGATACCGGAGCCGCCGGCAGAATTTTCTCCGTTGGCGATGATGAAATCCAGGCGCTGCCGGTCCCGTAGCTTGGGCAAAAGGTTTTTCACGGCCTTTCGGCCGGGCTCCCCCACGATGTCCCCAATGAATAGAATTCGCACCCGGAGAGACTAACCTTGGACGACGCGAAACACACGCCAGAAACCCAGGAGACCACCGCGCTACAGTTGCAGCCAGTCGGCCCGCACGCCCTTCAGCCCGTTAATCATGAATTGAATAGCCACCGCGGCTAACAGCAGGCCCATGATGCGCGTCAGCACCTTCGTCGCGATGGAACTCAACCATTGAGCGCCCCTCGCCGAGATGCGGAAGATGAGGTAGCTCGCAAGCGCCACGGCCACAATGCAGACGCAGAGCGCCACATATTGCGCCACGCCCACCGCCTGCGATTGAAGGATGATGGCCGTTGAAATGGCCCCCGGCCCGGCCAGCATGGGCACCGCGAGCGGCGTGATGGCGATGTCCGATTTCTCCGCCCCGGCCGTGGTCTCTTCCGAGGTCTCCTGGACGCGGGAACGTTGCGCGCGCAACATGTCGAGGGCCACAATCAACAGCACAAGGCTCGCGGCGATCTGGAAGGCCGGCATGGTGATCCCAAGGAACTTGAAAATGATTTTCCCCGCCACGGCAAAAACCAGCAGCACCACCGCCATCAC
>JANOHH010000472.1:0-1537 GCA_031406395.1 Verrucomicrobiota bacterium
CTCCTGGTTCTTGCGTTCGACCTCCTGGTTCTGGTGCACCAGCAAGCGTGCTTTTTCCTGCAGCTCCTCGTTGGTCTGCTGCATGCTCGGCGACCGCTCGTTCCTGCAGGAGACCGTGGATCGGGTCGCGCCGCTGGTGCCGATGAAGAACATTTTAATCATCACCAACGAGGCGCAGGCAGCGGAAGTGCGGAAGCAATTGCCCAAGTTGCCCAAGGAGAACGTTGTGGCTGAACCGATTGGCCGCGACACCTGCGCTGCCGTCACGCTGGGGGCGGCGCTCGTGGGCGCGCGTTCCACGACCGGCGTCATGGCGGTGTTGCCCGCCGACCACGTCATTCCCGAAGCCAAAAAGTTCCAGCAAGTGCTTTCAGATGCGTTTGATCTGGCGGGGCGGGGCCAGGCCATTGTGACCATTGGCATCAAGCCCACGGAGCCGAACACCGGTTACGGTTACATCCGCGTCGGGGCGCCATTGCCGCCACCCACGGGCGGCAAAGCTTACAAGACCGTTTTCCATCGCGCTGAGCAATTTGTCGAGAAGCCGAACTACGATACTGCTCTCGGTTACCTGCAAAGCGCCCACTATCGCTGGAACGCCGGCATGTTCGTGTGGTCGTTCGTGACCGTGACCGAAGGCTTGCAGCATCATCAGCCGGAAATGTATGCAGCGTGCCAGCGCTGGTTCAAAGTGGCAGGCAACGCCACCAAGCTCGCGAAGTTGCTGGCCAAGGAATATCCCGCGATCAAAAAAGTCTCGATTGATTACGCGCTGATGGAGAAGGCGCACAATGTCGTCTGTGCCGACGGCGCGTTCGCGTGGGACGACCTCGGCTCCTGGACGGCGCTGGTCCGACACATTAAAGCGGACGCCGAAGGCAACTGCGCCGTGGCGGATTTCATCCATGTGGACGCGGCCCGCAACATCATCTACGACGCGCGCAGCAAAGAACGTCGCACGCCCATCGCCGTGGTGGGTCTGCGCGATTCCATTCTCGTCCAAACGGACGACGCGGTTCTCCTCGCCCACAAGAGCCAGGCACAGAAGGTGAAGGAGTTGGTCAAGAAACTCGCTGAAGACGTGCGTTTGAAGAAGTTGGCTTGACCCTCCGCTTGCGTTCCCGCGAATGAAACTCATCACGATTCACACGGACGGCGGCTGCGAACCCAACCCCGGTCCCGGCGGTTGGGCGGCGGTGCTCGAAATGGATGGCCACGTCCGCGAGTTGAGCGGCGGCGCGCCGGCCACCACGAACAACCGGATGGAAATGCAGGCCGCCATCGAAGCGTTGCGGGTGTTACCGGAACCGAGCAAGGTTGAGATTTTCACGGATTCACAATACCTCCGTAAAGGCGTTTGCGAATGGCTCAAAGGCTGGAAAGCGCGCGGCTGGAAAACCGCCACGAAGGATCCGGTGAAGAACCAGGATTTGTGGCAGCAAATGGACACTCTGGTCACGGGCCACACCATCCACTGGCGCTGGCTCAAGGGCCACGCCGGCCATAAACTCAACGAGCGTTGCGACGAGTTGGCCGG
>JANOHH010000480.1:0-1409 GCA_031406395.1 Verrucomicrobiota bacterium
CCTTCGCGGGCAACCCGTTCAACGGCGCGGGCCGCGCGCGCATGGGCAGCGACGACACCGCGGTCAACCGCCTCACCGCGCGGTCGTTGAACGCCCAAGGCAAACTCGCCTGGGCGCAGATGCCAGCCCTCGACCCTCGACTTTCGACTCTCGACTGCTGTTCTATCCCGCATGGGAAAACCTCCCGCATGAAGGCAAACTCCCCCACGCCGACGTCATCAGCGAGCGGTTGGAAACCTTGGTCGCGCTGACCGAATATTCCGCACTCCGCTCTCCGCACTCCGCAATCGTCGTGACCCGAGTGACGGCCTTGCTGCAAAAAACTTTCCCCCCGGAGTTGTTGCGGGCCAGCACCCGCCGGCTCGCGCGGGGCGACCACGCCAATCCGCTCGATCTGATTGAATGGCTTGAAGCCCAAGGCTACGAGCCGGAAGCGCAAGTCACGCAGAAAGGCGAGATCGCCTTGCGCGGCGGCATTCTCGACGTGTTTCCACCCACAAGTCCTTGGCCGGTGCGGCTGGAGTTTTTCGGGGACGAACTGGAATCGTTGCGCGAGTTCGATCCGCTCACGCAAATTTCGCGCGGCGAAATCATGGCCATCCTGCTGCCGCCAGCCGGCGAGTTGGGGATTCTCAAGCGCCGAGTGCAGAAGTCCGAGGGCGAAATGCCAAGGTCCGACTCCGAACTCTCAACCACCAACTTCCAACTCTCAAGTCTGCTAAACTACCTGCCTCCCGAAACCATCTTCCTGCTCTGCGAACCGGAGCAACTCACCGCGCACGCGGACGATTATGCAGTGCAAGTTCCTGCCGAGGATCCGTTCTTCATCCCCTGGGAGGAATTGCTTGCCGAACTCGACCGCACTGAAATGGCGCGAGTGGATTTGTGCGAGGAATCGCTCGCCCTCACCCCGGCCCTCTCCCCCGCGGAGGGGGGGAATTTTCCGCCGACTCACCACAAATCTACGATTGAAGACCGCTCGCGAGACTCAAGAAATACAAGTGACGAGCGAACGCTGTTCCCTCTCCCAGCGGGAGAGGGTCAGGTTGAGGGAGAATCGTCCGCCACGACTCATGCGTCTAAAGCTTCCCTGTTTTCCTCCCTCGACGCGTTTCGGCCGCTGGCCGCACGCGCCCCCGATCCGCAAATCGCCGAGGCACTGCGGCGCGAGTTTTTTGCCCAGCTTCATCGTTGGCTGCGTCAAGGCTACGGCGTCCACGTCTTCTGCAATAACGACGGCGAACGCCAGCGATTTGAAGAAATCTGGAGCGAACTCGGACTTGGTCGAGAGCCGAGCGTCGAACGTCGAGGGTTAGACGTGCCCGGACCCTCGACCCTCGACTCTCGACCCTCGACCCTCATCGGCCCGCTCGCCCGCGGTTTCATTTGCGAGGAGGCGAAACTTGTCG
>JANOHH010000522.1:0-1228 GCA_031406395.1 Verrucomicrobiota bacterium
CCCGCGGGCGCGCCGGGCCCCCCCCGCTCCATGGGTTACGGCTCCTCCGCGCTGCACCCTTGCGTCAAATTCCGACCGAATTGTTACGGCTTAAACCAGCTATATGAACACCGAGATCATTGACCGGACCGGCGATTCCAAGCCCGCCGCAATTCCAACTAAACGGCGGGCATTTTGGTACGTTGCGCTGGTGCCGGTGGCGTTGGTGCTTCTAATCGGGACCGTCTGGGCGACCGCTGCGTTATATTTTGACGTGCGGGTCGCGTGGCTGCGGACCCCGTTGGCCCTTGCTTTCGTGGGGGCCGTGCTGGCGGTTTGGATTCTTGTCAAGGGCATCCGGCGTAAACTGGGCTTGACCGCCGTCGGCTTCGTGCTCGTGCTAGGCTGGTGGCTCACCCTTCAGCCTTCCAATGACCGCAATTGGCGACCGGACATCGCCGTCCTGCCCTACGCCGATATCGACGGCAATCTCGCCACCATTCACAACATCCGCAATTGCGACTATCGCACCGAGACAGACTACGACGTGCGGCACTACGACAAAACTTTTGACTTGGACCAGTTGCGCACGGTGGATCTCTACATGGTCTATTGGGGCTCCCCGCTGATCGCGCATACGATGATGAGCTTCGGTTTTGCCGACGGCGAACACGTCTGTTTTTCCATCGAGACGCGCAATCAACTGGGCCAGGAATATTCGGCGGTGAAGGGATTGTTTCGCCAGTTTCAACTCACCCTCGTGATCGCGGACGAACGCGACGTGGTGCGGTTGCGCACGAACTTCCGCCAGGGCGAGGAGGTTTATCTCTACCACCTGCGCGCCACGCCCGCCAGCATCCGCCAGTTGTTCCTCGACTATCTGCAGCGCGCCAACCGCCTGCGCCAGTCGCCCGAGTGGTACAACGCCGTGACGGACAATTGCACCACGGGGATTCGTGCGCAGCGGGCCGCTGCCGACCGCGCGCCGTGGGACTGGCGGATGCTCGTCAATGGCCACGGTGATGAACTGTTATACGAGCGGGGCGTGTTCGCCACGAACGTGCCACTCGCGGAACTGAAGGAACGCGGACACGTCAACCCCCGCGCCCGGGCCGCGGACAAGGCGGAGGACTTTTCCCAGCAGATCCGCCAGGGCGTACCAGGAACTGATTTATGAATGTGAACCCACCGCAACCGCTTCCGTCTCGCAGAGCCTGTTTGAAAGTTCCACTTGCGATGGCCGCGAAGC
>JANOHH010000541.1:0-1161 GCA_031406395.1 Verrucomicrobiota bacterium
ACCGCGAGGGTGTTGATGAGCCAGCTTTGGATGAATTTTTTGAAACCGGGCGACACAAATTTTTGCCCCACCTCACCGGCACGGCCAAATTAGGATGCGTCAGCACCGGGATGAAAACAAGGGACAAACCGCCTCGCCCCGAACCGCCCGGACGGAAAACTGCACCCGGCCGCACCGAGCCACCTTGTATTCGCGGCAAACGGGATCACGCCGCCCGTAACAGCCCCGCCAACGCCGTAAACAGTTCCGTTTCTCCCGCCAGTGGTACACAACCCTCCACGCCCGTCACTAGGCCGAAGCCCTCTCCATAAGCTGGCCCGTTGGCCACGCACGCATCGGTGCGGCAATCGCGGAGCTGCTGCTCCGCTGCCCGCAACACGCTCGCCCGATCGCCATCCACCTCGAACTTCCAGCCCACCAGCCGGGCGTGCGGAAACCAATCGCGCAAACCGGCGATGATTTTTGGCGTCGGCACCAGTTCCGCCAACAGCGACCCGGAGCGGGTGGAAATCTTTCCGGATTTGACCTCGCTCAACTCGCCGGTCGGAGCGCGCAACCAGATTTTTCCAAATCGGAAATCGCTCACCGCCGCCGCATGGAACACGGCGCCGATGTCGTGTCTCGCAAGTGCTTGCAACGTTCCCATCAGGTTCGCCGTGGTGGTGAAACGCTCGACGTGCTGCGGAGTCCGCGCGCTACCATAAGTGGCCTGTTCGCCGAGCAGCAACGTCACGGAGTGTCCGCGCGCGCTGAGAAAATTGGCCAGTTCCGTGCCAAGTCGGCCGGTGGAAAAATTCGTAAGGCGACGCACATTGTCCAGTGTCTCGAAGGTCGGCCCCGCGGTGACAACACAGTTCATGGCGGACAGGATGCCTCACCGCCCGGCGGCGTTCAACCTTCCTTCGACCGGAGGTGGGCGACCCAAGTTGGCTCAAAGGTCGGACTTCACTACGGTATTTGAATCTGCCCGCGCAGATAAGTGGTTGCTCGCCCACCGATGCAAACGCGCTCCCCCGCATCCCGACAAACGAGTTCGCCGCCGCGGGTGGAGACTTGCCGCGCCAACAAAGCCGGCTTGCCCAGTCGTCGCGACCAGTAGGGTATCAACGTGCAATGCGCCGAACCGGTGACGGGGTCTTCGTCCACCCCGGCGCCCGGCGC
>JANOHH010000545.1:0-3277 GCA_031406395.1 Verrucomicrobiota bacterium
CTCCCGGTAGGAGCGGCTTCAGCCGCGACCCCCACCCCCGGCAGGAGCCGCCTTCACCCGCGCCTCTTCTGCTATCCTGCGCGCCCGATCCGGAGAGGTGGCCGAGTGGCTGAAGGCAACGGTTTGCTAAACCGTCATACGCCCTAAAGGTGTATCGAGGGTTCGAATCCCTCCCTCTCCGCCAGATGATTGAAAGGGGACCCCAGGTGGGTCCCTTTTTCATTTGGAGGGTGGAATGGGATGGCCGATGAGAACCCTTCGGTTCGACAAAACTGCAGAGCAGTTTTGGACAGCCCAAGGCTGCCCCGAAGGGGTGAGGCGCCGTACCCGGCGGCGAATTGGAGTTGCCCCGGTTTCGTGGACGGGTGGTTTTCTAAATTCTCACTTCCTGCCCCGCTGATACTCTCCTCTCGAAATTGTTCGGTGACAAGCGGCCAATCGACGAATGACGCCGGTGCGGGTTGTACCAGCCCTCGATCCATTCGAACAAGGCCATTCTGGCCTCGGCTTTCGACTTGAACCGCCGATGCTTGAGCAACTCCTTCTCGAGCGAGGCAAATACGCTCTCGGCCATGGCGTTGTCGTAGGCATCGCCCACCGTGCCCATGGATGGCATGACGTTCATTTCCTGACAGCGTTTGCCAAAGGCGTAACTCGTATATTGGCAGCCGTGGTCCGAGTGGTGAATGACCTTCTTCGGCCGCCTCTGCGCCAACGCCATGTTCAGGGCATCCAGCATCAGCTCTGTGCGCAAGTGATCCTCGATCGCCCAGCCGACGATCTTGTGCGACCAGACATCCAGCACCATGGCGAGGTAGATGGTGCCGGCCCAGGTCGGCACGTACGTCGCGTCAGCCACCCACAGCTGATCCGGACCGTCCGCTTTGAACTGTCGCTTCACCAGATCCTCGTTCGTGGCTGCCGCGCCATCTGGCGTGGTCGTCACCACGTAGTTCGGCGCCACGATGCTCTTGAGGCCTTCTTCCCGCATCAATCGCGCGACACGCTTGCGCCCGATATGCACAGCGTGATCATCCTTCAGTTCGGCATGGATGTTCGGCGAGCCGTAGCGGCCCTTGGATCGCCGATAGATCTCATGGATCCTGGCTGCCAAGCCGATGTCAGCCCGCCGACGGGCCGACATCGGGCGATCCTGCCAGGCATAAAATCCGCTGGCAGAGACGCGAAGCAATCGGCACATGACCCGTACCGGCTGGGTGGCCTGGTTCGCCTTCACGAATCCGAAGAGCGCTTCGGTGTCGCGGGCTTCTCGTTCGCAAACCAGGCCGCGGCTTTTGACAGGATGTCCCGTTCCTGCAGCAGCTTGCGGTTCTCGCGCCTGAGTCGCGTCAGCTCCTCACGCTCGGCAATCGTCAGGCCGCCATCGCCTCGGCCCCGCTCCCGATCCGCCTGCTTGACCCAATACCGGATCGACCAGCTCGTGCAGCCGAACTCTGCTGCCAGCTCTGCGAACGACCGGCCTGCTCGATGCAGCTCCACCATCTGGCGCCGAAACTCCGGCGCGTATCTCGATACTCTCTTGACCATCGTTGAACCCTCTCTTTGTGAACATGACGTGTCCACAAAAGCGGGTCAACTCCAGACTGCATTGTCTCCTTCGCCTAAGTCCATCGACAACGCTGCATCAGACTTCGGCCGCTTGCTGGATGAAGTTTTGAGTGGTTCCGCACGGGTGCGGGTGCCAACACCAAAGCAGAATCACTATTCAGTGGTGCTATGGGTTGGTTATGGGGACCTGCGAATCCTAATGGGTGGCGACCTGGAAGTGACTAGCGCTGTTGCAACGGGCTGGAAAGCGGCATTGGGATGTCGTCGTTTTCCAGATGGGATGGCAAAGATTTTGAAGGTCGCTCACCACGGTTCGGTGAATGGTGATTCTTCTGATGTTTGGGAAAACGTTATGGACAAAGGGTCACCACCCGTCGCCGTGTTGACAGCCTTCAATGGTGGACCCAAGCCTTTACCGTCTGCAGACGATCTGAACCGATTGAAGTCGTATACCAGCGAGTTATACGCAACTACGCTGCCGCCGAAGACGCTTCCACGGCGAGATTCGGCGGTGGAGCGCGAACTGAAGACCGTTGCGAAAAAGCGCAGGGTACTCGCACGTGTGACTGGACATATCCGCGTTCGAGGTGCGCCAGGGCATCAACTGCAAGTAGCTACCTTTGGCGCCGCAGCTCAGGTCGGCTAACGGCCGCGAAACCGAATCTGGGGGCGAAATCCCCAGTTTCGCCGCTGGCCCCGCTGCCGCCTTGGCCCACAAACAAGAAACCCGCCTTGCAGCGGGTTCCCTGGTTAGCCTGTCGGTAGCCGTTCGCTGCTGATCTTCCTGCGCGTCCAGCGAGGACCACCGAGTTCGGCAAGGCGGAGGCTAAGGAATATTTCCAATGTATCCGACACGGCAAACGCCCCCTGAGCCTCCACACGTTATTTGGTCGAAGGCGATCGGTCGACTCAGCGCGAGGTTGATGGGGCTCGCATCCGCATTAAATCGCCCAACGATAACTTGTTCGTTCCAAAAGAGGACGTCACTTGCCCCACCCGTGAACGTGATGGACAGGGCCGTCACTTCAAGGATGCGACCGAACTCAATGGAGTCACCAG
Organism: Verrucomicrobiota bacterium; assembly: GCA_031406395.1. Taxonomy (GTDB): domain Bacteria; phylum Verrucomicrobiota; class Verrucomicrobiia; order Limisphaerales; family JADLHS01; genus JADLHS01. The sequence goes on from JANOHH010000545.1 coordinate 2,629, forward strand.
CTGACACAGATGACTTCTGCCCCCCGCCGGTAATTGGGGTCAGTGGCGAAACTTCAACGCTCCACACGCCCGACTGCGCGGCACTGACGGTGCCGCTCACTGTCTGCGTGGTTGGAGGATTGGTGACGTTCACGTTCACAGTTCCAGTGACGGGGACTGGATTGCTTGTCCCGTTCATCACCTGAACCGGAGCCGACGGGCTTGGCCTCACGTCAGGTGGTGCGGCTTGCGCGATGGAAGAGGTGGCGCTGACAAGCGTGGTAATTGCAATTGATAGCAGAATGTTCTTCACGAGATTCCCCTTTATTCATACTTCAATACGGCGCCGCTAACCGGCGATAGAACAGCCGCATCCGTGCTGGGGTGTCGCAACGCCCTGCGAATGAGGGCATGGAACCGACCACTCTTGAAGCTTCATGCCGAAGCCTATCCGGTCGGCGGGATCGACGGTCCGGACTCTGCGCCTCGTGGGGGGGGCGGTCAATCACCCGTGGGGAGGGTGTCGCTGCGGTTTACATAACTCCCGCATTCCGAATCTCCACGAAATCACTGGTTTCTCGGCTGGCCCCGGTGCCGCCCTGGCCCCCATCCTACGCACCATCCTCGCCGGCATCCCGCCCGACGCTGACCGGCGACGGGTAGCACTGGC
>JANOHH010000554.1:0-1325 GCA_031406395.1 Verrucomicrobiota bacterium
ACCACAATGCCCCGCTCCGTGTCGGTCGTGACGTAAATATTACCCTTCTTGTCCAGCACCACGCCGCCGTGGCACGGGCCCAAAAGCTGGCTGCCAGGATTCTGCTCGAAGAAATCGGGCGCGATGGAATACTTCAACTCGCCAGCAAAGGTGGCGGTGGATACTACGGCGATCAGCCCGAGCAGGGTTTGGGTAAGACGATTCATAGTTGGTTATCTTTGGGTGTTGGTTTTAATTGCTTGTGGCGGATGGTAAATCCCACGCTCGCCGTTTGCAATCGCGGAAACGCTCGGAGGGCAGTTTTTTTTTAACCGCCGCGGAAGCTGGCCGGCGGCGCTCCCGGAGTTTCAATAAACCACCAGTGATCGAACGGGAAGGCCTGCCAGTTTCTCCCGGCCATTGAGGAACTTGAGTTCAATTAGAAAGCTCGCCTCCAGAATGTGTGCGCCCAGTTTCTTGACCAGCGCCGCCGCCGCCGCTGCGGTGCCACCGGTGGCGAGCAGATCGTCAATCAGCAACACCCGGCTGCCGGGTTTGAGCGCGTCCACATGGATGGCGACCGTGGCGTGACCATACTCCAAAGCGTAATCCTGCTCGTGGGTTTGGTAGGGTAGTTTGCCTTTCTTGCGCACCGGGACAAAACCCGCCTGAAGTCGGACGGCCGCCGCGGCCGCAAAAATAAATCCCCGGGCGTCAATGCCCACCACGGCATCCACACTCCCAGGCCTGAAATTTTCGGTAAGCCGATCAATGGCGCCGGCAAAGAGCCGCGGGTCGGCCAGCAAGGGCGTGATGTCTTTGAATTGAATACCCGGGCTCGGGAAGTCAGGAATGTTGCGGATGGCACCTTGGATTTCGGCCACGGTGGGGTCGGATGAACTCATAGCGGTTGAACTTCCAGGCGAAGCTTAGTGCCGGGTGGCTTCCAGCTTTTCGATCATCTTACGCATTTTGCGCAAAGCGATGTTCTGAATCTGACGTACGCGCTCCCGGGTGACATTGAATTTCTGGCCTACTTCCTCGAGGGTCCGCTCCGTGCCGCCGTCGAGTCCGAACCGAAAACGCAGGATCGTGGCTTCCCGCGGGTCCAACTTCGTGACCATCTCGGTGAGCATGCCGGTGACCGTTTTATCCTCCAGCATTTCGTACGGCGTCTCGGCATTCTCGTCCTGCACCACCTCGGAATAGCTGTTGGAATCATCGTCGCCAATCGGCGCATCGAGGGAGGTGGGCCGGACGGACGCCATGCGCATCTGCGCAATGCGAGTGGCCGTGGTCTGGAGCGCATCCGCCAATTCTTCATCCGTGGGCTCGCGACCGAGTTC
>JANOHH010000584.1:0-2635 GCA_031406395.1 Verrucomicrobiota bacterium
CAGCCCTTGTAGCCCTCCGGCATGCAGTAAAGGCAACGCTCGTTGCACCGGTCGGTGATCGAGATGCGGAGGTAATCAACTTTGCGTCCGAATGCGTCCATGCGTGTTTCTGGTTTCAAAAAGTTTCCGCGACCATTAAAACGGAGCGGGGCACGACATCCGCGGGACGCCGCAAGCATCCATCGGTCAAAATCCGGCAACGCAAGCCGGCACGACCCTTCAACCACTCCTCCGCGCCGGGCCCGAGCGCTGCGTTCATCCAGTGACAGGGCTTGCTTTCCTCGACGCCGGCGAAGCGCACCCCTTGCACTTCAAACTCCTGGCCGATGAGTGAATTCAAATCCTCCCCCCGCACGAAGGCGTTGCGGCGCGTGCCCTGCGGTTGTGCGTCGGGCAGGTTCAATTCGCGACGCAAGGCATCGAATACCTCCAGTGCGAAGAATGTGATCTGGCCTTTGTAGTTTTCCTTGTAGTCGAAGAAGCGATCGCCGCGAATGCCTCGCGCGGCCACGCACTCGATTTGCCCCACCGCCATGCTAGCGTGCCCGCCCGCCAGCTGATCGTGGTGGCCAAAGAAGTTGTGCCCGGGTGAAATGAAAAGCTGTTCAACGCGCATCATAAGGCTTCAGCGTAGGGGAATCTAGGCAACCGGGGCAACGCCGCAGGGTTCGCCCAAGGCCGCGGCGGCTTGGTAGGTTTCCAAACAACGCCCGCAGAGTCCCTGCTCGGGTGTCCACGCGGTAAATCCCACTTTCACGCGCGCGGTGATTTCCGGCAAGAGCGCCTCGGCATCGGCCCAGGTGAAGGTGGGGAAGTCGCAAAGCGGACAAGACCCGCCGGGCGCGGGACGGTGCGCCTCGCGCAGTCCTCGTGGGTCCGCGATGAGCGCGAGGAATTCAGCGTGGCGCGGTGCACCATTGGACCAGAGTGAATTGAAGGTTTCGGTCTGCCGTTCCAGGGGCCAGAACGAGTAGCCGCGGGCGAAGGCGGCAGCGTGTTGTTCCCGCGCCGCCATCGGCCTGTGGCCGGCGGCGGCGAGACGACCGTCAATCGTAATGTCCCAGAGCAGCCGGTAGCGTTCGCGAGCGAGCCGCTGCTGCGCGCCGTTCAACCCGGGGAGATCAAGCACGGGCGCGTAGCCAAACGTCGGCTCCAGCATATCGCTCAAGTGCGTGAACTCGTGTCGCACATAATCCCGCAAAGCGGCATCCTGTTCGAACGATTCCGGGCGCAGGGCGAGAATGGCGCTGCGCTGGCCGGCTTCGTTGACATAGAGCTCCGCGCCGTCATCGTTTTTGTTGCGCGTCTTCCGCACGGCTAGCACGTTCAGCTTCTCGGGCAGCAGCGGGAATTCTTTCAGCAGGTCCGTGAGCAGCTTTTCCAAGCCCCATTCACGAAACCATTCGAGATGCAGGTTGAAGAACGCGGTGTTGCGCTCGTCGGGGTCGAGGATGGCGTAGGGCTTCTCTCGCTCGCGCTGGAAGCGGGCGATTTGCAGCGACGGCACGCCTTGGCGCCGTCCGCTCGCGCAGAGGAACGCAGCAGCCTCTATGAAATCCTCGTCGTAGCGCAGTTGCATGTCAGAAAATCCGCCAGCCGTGAACTACCGGCCCACAATGGCGGCGAATTCCTTCGCGTCGAAGGCCTGCAGCGTTTGCGTGGTCACGTTGCCAGTGGCGACCAGCCGGGCGATGGCGCTCAAGGCTTTGACTTCGCTGGCCGCGTTGAGAATCAGGATTCCGTCGTACGCCCCAGTCGTCCACAACTGCATTTCGACTTGGACGCCGGCTTTTTCCGCCGCCTGGCCGAAGGCCGCGGCGCGGGCGGGTGATTGCTTGAGATTTTTCACCCCTTGCGCGGTGAACCGGAGGAGACTGACGTATCGGGCCATAATAATTATCCTTTTCCTTTTTGGTTTCGTTTTGCCGACCACGTTCGCGTGGCCAGTTGTTTCAATTCATCACATCGAAGAGTTTCGGCATCCAACCTTTAGGTGGCTGCCTCCGTCGCGAGCGCGCCGGGCGGCAAATTGTTGATGCCGCACGAATCGCACATGCGGTCGGCGGCTTCGTCCACGGGGCGGAGGGACAATTCTTCGCTGCCGGGATTCACCCCGAAACGCACGCACTCGGACTCGACAAAGGCACGGGTAAATTCGGCCAGGGCGCGCAGCGTTGGTTCGTTTGTGGCGGCGGCGAGACGGCGGGCGAAAGCAGGCGTCCAGCGGCCGAGATGTTCGCGCAGGAATTTCTTTTGCGCGTCGCGACATTGTGCGAGTTGGTCGGCGGCGAGTTCATGCTCCACCGCGTAGGCTTCCTTGGCGGCGAGAACGCACATGAATTCAAGTTCGAGACAGAGATGATCCTGACGCTCGCCGGCGTCCGCGGTCACTTCGAGACCAAACGCACGGTAAAACGCGGCGAGGTCGGCGAGGCGATGCGGCTGGAACAGCGGGTCGGCTTTGATGTCGCCGTATTCGATTTCGTTCAGCGGACAAGAACCGCGCGCCGCATGACCGAACGCGGCGAGACAGGCGTTGAAAAACGATTCGTAGGCGTCGGGTTTGAGGGCGCTAATCAAGGCTTCGGCGCTGGGCAACAGAGATCGTCCGACGAAGGCGTTGGCAGCGCGAAGG
>JANOHH010000595.1:0-4478 GCA_031406395.1 Verrucomicrobiota bacterium
CGTGAGGTTCGCGTAGAGCGTTCCGGATTTGCCAGCCTCCGCCACTTCGATCATCGGCGTGCGATTGGACGACATCATGAGCCAGGAGCCGTCGCCGACCATGGCGAACACCTCGCGGTCGGGCGCGGCCATCTTCACCCCCAGGGCACCCGCGACCTCATAGCCCATGCAGGAGTAGCCGTACTCCAGGTGATAGCCCTTGGGATCGCGCGTGCGCCAGAGCTTGTGCAAATCCCCAGGCAGACTGCCTGCGGCGCCCATCACCACGTCCTGCGGTCGCGCGAAGGCGTTTACCGCGCCGACGACCGCGCCTTGGTTGACGGGCCGGCCGGTGTCCAAATTGTAAAGGCGTTCGACTTCTTTATCCCAAGCGCGGTTGAATTTCTGTCCGCGTTGGCGATATGCGCCGCTGACCTCCCAGCCGCGCAGCGCCTTGCTCAATGCCTCCAAGGCCGCCCGCGCGTCGGCCACCATCGGCAGCGCCGAACGCTTGCACGCGTCGAATTCCATAACGTTGATGTTGATGAAGCGAACCTGAGGATTCCGAAAGGCGGTGTTCGACGCCGTCGTGAAATCGCTGTAGCGCGTGCCGATGCCGATCACGAGGTCCGCCTCGCGCGCGGTGATGTTCGCGCCGGGCGTGCCGGTGGCGCCAATCGCGCCGAGCGATTGGGGATGATCATAGCGCAACGAGCCTTTACCGGCCTGGGTCTCCGCCACGGGAATACCCGTCAGCTCCGCGAACTTGGCCAGCGCCGTATGCGCTTCGCTGTAAAGCACGCCGCCCCCCGCGATGATAAGCGGCTTCTTGCTGGCGCGAATCCATTCGACCGCCCGTTTCAACAACGTGGCTTCGGGCGCCGGCCGTGGGATATACCAGACGCGATCCGCGAAAAGTTCCGCCGGATAATCGAACGCCTCCGTCTGCACATCCTGCGGTAACGCGAGCGTCACCGCGCCGGTCTCGGCTGGCGACGTCAGCACGCGCATGACTTCCGGCAGCGAATTCATGAGCTGATCCGCGCGATTGATGCGGTCCCAGTATTTGGAGACGGGCCGGAAGCAATCGTTGACCGAGATGTCCTGCGACGATGGGTGTTCGAGTTGCTGCAATACCGGGCCGACGTTGCGACGTGCAAAGATGTCGCCGGGCAGGAGCAACACCGGGATGCGATTGATGGTGGCGGTGGCCGCGCCGGTCACCATGTTCGTCGCGCCGGGGCCGATGGAACTGACGCAGGCAAACGTGCGTAGCCGGTTGTTCATCTTGGCGAAAGCGGTGGCGATGTGAACCGAGCCCTGCTCATTTTTCGTCTGGTAATACCGGAAGGCCGGATACTGTTGCAGCGCCTGGCCAATGCCTGCGATGCAGCCGTGGCCGAAAATGCCGAGGCAGCCCGCGAAGAACGGCTGCCGTCGTCCGTCGCGTTCGACGTGCTGATGCATGAGAAACTGAATGATCGCTTGCGCCGTAGTGAGTCGTTTCGTCTTCATGGGATTTGATGTATCAAAAACCGCCGCGTTCTTCGATGAATTTTAGTGCCTCTGTTTCGTAAGCCATGAAATTGGCGCAGCCATGCCGCGTGACGACGATCGCGCCCCCCGCGTTGCCCATGCGGGCAGCCCTGTACCAATCCCAACCTTTCACGAGGCCATAAATGAAACCGGAGGCGAAGGCGTCACCCGCGCCGAGGACGTTATAGACCTCCACCGGGAAGCCGGGGACGTCGGTCAACTGGCCGTTCGTTGGGAAAAGCGTGGCGCCCTTCTCGCCGCGCTTCACGACAATCAGCTTCGGGCCGTGGCGCTGCATGGACTGGACGGCATTTTCCACATCTCCCGCAACGCGCGCCCCGGAAATTTGGGAGTGGCTCACGTTGACCTGGGTCGGATCGGTAAGGTTGGCGGCTTTGCATTCATCCTCGGTGCCGAGCACGATGTCCACGAGCGGCAAGGCCGCGCGCACGGTGACGCCGAAAGCGCGGGCGTCGTGCCACTGGTTCGGGCGAAAATCCAGATCGAGCACCACCGTTGCGCCGGCGGCCTTGGCCTGCTCCGCGGCAAAAAGGTTGGCGCTGCGGCTTGGCTCGCGGCTGAGCCCCGTGCCAGAAAACTCAAAGACACGACAGTCGGCGATGGGCGTTTTGAGAACGTCATCAATCGAAAGCTGATTGTCTGCGCAATTGTCGCGGTAATAGACGAGCGGGAATTTGTCCGGCGGCTCGATGCCCAGAATGACCGCGCTGGTGCGGCTCTCAGGTTTACGGGGGATGAATTTGCTTTCCACGCCCTCCTGCTTGAGGAAATGCAAAATGAAATCGCCCACCGGATCTTCGCCCACCGCCGTGAGCACCGCCGTGCGCAACCCCAAGCGTTGCGCACCGACCGCAATATTCGTCGGCGAGCCACCGACATACGCCGCGAAAGATTTGATTTGCGTGAACGGCGCGCCCACCACATTCGCGTAGAGATCAATGGACGAACGACCCATCGTGATGAGATCGAAAGTGGGAGATGGTTTGGTCATATTCTAAAGCGACTGAGCGTTGGCGGTTTTCTCCATGTCCATTGTCACCATCGGCACGCGCGGATCCAAGGTCGTCCACGTTCCCTTGATCCACGCGTGCTCTGGGTCATCCGCATTGGCCAGGGACTGTGCGCTGCCCGCGAGGAAATTCAAATAATAGGTCTGATACCCGTGCGCCGCTGCCACCGGGTGATAGCCCTCCGGCACGAGCACCACGTCATTGTTTCGCGCCACCATCACTTCATTGAGGCGCAAGTCGGAAGTGTAAACGCGCTGAATGGCGTAACCTTCCGGGCGATCGAATTTGTAGAAGTAAGTTTCCTCCAGATCCGCTTCGAGCAATTTGCCTGCGGCATCCACGCGCTGCACATCGTGCTTGTGCGGCGGATACGAACTCGAACTGCCGGCTGGCGTGTAAACTTCCACCGCCACCAACCGATGACAATCAAAGCCGGGTGGGATCAGCGAATTGATCTGCCGCGTGGCATTGCCGCCGCCACGAATTTCCACCGCGACCTGTTCGGGCGTCACCAGTCGGGGCGGATGCTTTCCCTCGGATCGGCACCAACCATAGGCGATGTCCACGCCACCAAGGAGCGCAGTCACGGTGAAATCAGTTTCGCACGGCAAATAGAGGGCGTAAGGCATGCCACTAAAAACATCCGGTCGCCGGCCAATCTTCGGCCACTCGCCGCGCGAAGACTCAATGGAACAACTACCGCCCAAAACCACGAAGCCGTACTCACACGGGCCCGTGTTGCCTTGCCAGATCTCGCCCCGGCTCAGGGTGCGCGCCGCAAAACTCAAGTGCTCCCAACCGGCGGTCTCGGGCGTGACGCGAACATACTCGCCCGGCGTTGACTTCGGGTGGACGAGTAATGGAAATTCAGTTGATGGCTTCATCGTTCAGGAAGTTTTTGGCCCGGACTCCGCAGTTGGTAGGGTCATCGCGCTGCGATTACCCTACCACCCCCGCCAGTCCGGCGGCGCCGAGGGTGGCGCATTTGGCGGCCACGAAAGCGGCGAACTCTTCCACGTAAGTTTTTCCCGGTTGCATGAAATCAAATTCCCGGGGGCTTTTCTGGAAAAACTCCCGATGCACCCGCGTCCAGATCAGCCGGCCATCCGTACCAATGTTGACTTTGGTAATGCCCGACGCGATCGCGCGCGGCAACTCACTCTCGGCCACCCCGCTGGCGGATGCGTCCAGTTCGCCGCCCGCCGCGTTGATCCGCTCCACTTCACGAACCGGGACTGCCGAGCCTCCGTGTAGCACGAGCGGAAAGCCCGGCAGCCGTTTCTGGATTTCCGCGAGCCGATCAAAATGCAATCCTTGCTGGCCAGAAAATTTGTAGGCGCCGTGGCTCGTGCCGATGGCCACCGCGAGACTGTCGCACCCGGTGCGCTGGACGAATTCCTCGGCCTGCGCCGGGTCGGTCAGGATCGCTTCCTTGGCATCCACGCTCATCTCGTCCTCGATCCCCTGCAACAACCCCAGCTCGGCTTCCACGGCGAGGCCGCGCGCGTGCGCCTGCTCCACGACGCGCCGCGTGATCGCCACGTTTTCCGCGAACGGATGATGCGATGCATCAATCATTACCGAGTTGTAATCGCCCGACGCAATCGCTTCCGCGCAGCTCGCCTCATCACCGTGGTCGTGATGGCAGGCAAACACCACACTGGGATAAATCTCCTCCGCGGCCTCCAGCATCGCCGCCAGCATCCGGGGATGCGCATAATTCCGCATCACGCGGGTGAACTGGACGATGACCGGCGCTTGCGCTCGCTCCGCTCCGCGAAACAAGCCGTGAACCTGTTCCATGCTGGAAACATTGAAAGCGCCCAGCGCATAGCGGCCGTGGGCGGCCTGCAAAAGTTTAATGGTGACGTGGCGCATTTAGTCTCGAAAATTTCCGGTCAACAAATTTAGTCTGCGAACAGAGCGCGAAGG
>JANOHH010000651.1:0-3224 GCA_031406395.1 Verrucomicrobiota bacterium
CTACGCCGTTGAACTGCGCGAATCGCTCCCGGAAACTGTCCGGGCGGCCGCGCGGGACCCAAAGGGTGCCGCCGCCCTGCTCTACGCGTTGCTCCTGAACGATGAGGAATCCATCCGCGCCGCGCAACTCGCGGAACTCGCGCGCCGAGCCACGCCGGCGATTCACGAACAGACCGTCGCGCTCTGGCCGGAAGTTTCCCTGCTCGCGCAACGCGCACGTTTGCCGCTGGTAAATCTCGCGCTGCCCGCGTTGCGCCAGATGCGCGCCGATGAATTCCAAAATTTCAACGCCACCCTGGTTTGGCTCATCGAGAGCGACGAGCAAATCGTCCTCTTTGAGTTCATGCTCCAAAAAATCATCCAGCGTCAGATCGAGCCGCACTTCACCCGCGCGCGTCCTTCCGCCGCGCAGTATTACAGCCTCAAACCGCTCGCCCCCGATTGCGCCGTGCTACTATCCGCCTTGGCGCACACCGGCCAGACCGGGCCGGCGGAGGTTGCCAGAGCCTTTCAAAACGGCGCGCCCTTTGTTCGCGCCGCCGGGATGCTACTGACACTCCGTTCCCGGGACGAATGTGGGCTCACTGAAATCAACCACTGCCTCGACCACCTCGCGCGGGCCGTCCCGCAAATCAAAAAGAATCTGCTCGAAGCCTGTGTGCAGGTCGTTGGGACGGATGGGTTGATCCAGGAAAGCGAAGCGGAACTACTCCGCGGCATCGCCGAAACTCTTGACTGTCCCATACCACCCTTTCTGACGGCCACGTGAGCGGTTCGGTTTGGAGAATCCTCAAGTCACCTGCAACAGAATCAACTTCACCACCGGGGCGAACTACTTTTTCTCCAACTCGGCGAACAGGCTGTCGAGGCTGTTCAACGGGGAGTTTTTCGAAGGGTTTAGAAAGTGCCGCAGATATTCAATGCCTTCAGTGATGTTCCGGACGGATTTGGGTAATTGCGCTCCGCTGGCGTTGGCGTGGCCGCCCCCTTGCAGTTTTTCCGCGACCTTGATCGCCTCCCCGTTCCGACTCCGCAGGCTCGCAATGACCACGCCGTTGGGCCGCCGGATCATCGTCACCAAAACGGGATAGCGCGTGGCCGAGCGCTCGAGGAGCTGGTGCACGATTTGGTTATTGTTCCCGATGACTGTCTCAACGTAGCCGATGGTGGGGCTTAGCTCGGCGACGTTGTTCTTGCTCCATTCGTAACCGAGCGGGTCCTCAATGCGACGCTTGGCGGCCATGACTTCGAGCAAGGGATGGTCCAGCAGTTTCTCGATTTCGCCTTTGAGCAAAGTATGCAGATTCCAGAAGCCGTAAATCTTCACCAAGCTGGCGTAATCACCGGCCAGAATGAAGTCGGGATCATCTTCGAGAAAGAGATCGGAGACATTGTTCAGGTGCACGAGGCGATCAAGAGCGGGCGAACTCAGGCCATGTTCGCGGCAGAGATCGTAGCAGAGCCGGCCAGCGGACTTGTTGACGTCGTGAATGAGCATGGCCTGCGTCGGCACAATCTCGGTGAGGTGATGATCAACGACCACCCAGTTGGCTTTGTCGAGCCGCGCCTCGAACGTGAGGTCCGTGACCCAGGCTGACTTCTCGCGCGGCTCGCGGCTTTTCCAGAAATTGTAGTGATATGCCTCTAGCGGAACGGTTTTGCCGAATAGTTTCCTTGCCAGGCGCTGCAACAACACGCCCGCGACCAATCCGTCGAGGTCGCTTTCGTGGGTGAGGATCACATCCGGATGGGGCAGCGCAGTCATTGGGGGCGCAGGCTAGCGCAAGCAGGGGGACGTGGCGAGCAGGAATATGGATGGTAAAAGTCTGCCGCGCGCAATTCGCACACAGCATCGCGTCTCTCGCTCAGCCCGAAATAGCTTTGATCAATTTTGTCAATGCCGTCGCGCTGGCTAGCGCTTCCAAAAGCGATAACCCACCGAGAAAAAATAGCCTTCCACCCGGCCGGAGGAGTGATCGAGCGCAATTCGTTTCCTCCAGAATTCTTATGAAAGGGCTCTCCGCAACAAGGCGCAATATCTTAAGCAAATCCCGTCTACCCAAGCTTATGCAACCAATGGCTAGAATCGCGGCCCATTGTGGACGGTCTGGAACATCTTGGCTCGCAGCTCATACGTCGCCTTGGGATCGGGGGGCGGCGTTGAAACAGTTCGATCAAGGTGAATGCCCGGCCAGAACGGAAACATTTTCGGCTAACAAGCTGCTCTTCCATAATCATTCCGCCTTTCGCTGAAGACTTGTTTCCTAAGCGTGCTCGACTGGCGCAACTCCCACCCGAGGACGAAGGCCCTTGAGGAACAATCCCCTAAGTGAAAAATGGTTGGCCATGACCGTAAGCTACCTGAGCATAGATTTTCGCTAATAGGCGAACTCGATATTTGCTGGGACTTCAGGCACAGCCACTTCGTCGAACCGGAGCAGATTGCCGCGCCGCAGGCAGCGCCCCGTACCCAGCTGGACCCCATCCTGATTGCGCAAATGCTTCCGTCAATTTAGGCTGGCGACATGAGCTGGAACGCCAAAACCCGTCGCCGATGGTTCGGAACTTTTTGCCTGCTCACCGCCATCGGCATGTTGGCAGCCGGGGAGACGGTATTCAAAGGCCGATTGCCACCACTAGGATTTCTCCTCTATTGGGCGGGCTGCTTCGTCGTCACGGGCCTGGCCGCGTTGACTGCTTTTATCGACGCCGCTTGCGTCCGAGCCGAGAGCCGTCAGGAACAACGCGCTTTGTTTGAGGAAACGCTCCGCAAAGTCGAAGCAGAGCAGCACTCGCGGACTCCGGCCAAGCCGGACGAGCCTTAACAGAACGCTACCACCACCACTTTTGCCCCTCATTGCCCCTCCCATGGGCATTTGGCAGGGAGATGGCCGCGGTTTCTGCGATCCAAAAAGTGGCAATTTCACCCTACCCGCCTTGTGGTTTCACCGGGGTCAAATCCCGCCCTGCCCTGAATTGTTACCACCGTCCGAATGCGTTCTATTATGCGAACAAGATTTATGCAATCGACCACGACGAAACAGAATTGGGGTTCCCTACCGGAACGCGAACGGACCGCTTTGATCAACTTGCTCGGCGACGAAAACCCGGCGGTCTATCAGGCGGTGCGACAAAAAATTCTTTCCCTCGGGCACGATACTCAAGTTTGGCTCAAACCCTGCCGGCTGAGCAGCGACCCCATGTTGCGCCGGCACGCCCAGGAC
>JANOHH010000681.1:0-5127 GCA_031406395.1 Verrucomicrobiota bacterium
CCACTGTTTGCCGTCTATCAGGCGGGCAGCATCGAATTGGACGCGCGTTTAAAAACCCCGGACAGCGGCCGGAAGAAGTTTGTTTCCATCAAGAGTATCGAACATGTGAAACGGCTCATGGAGAATACCGTGGCCCAGGAATCGTTAAAACTGGAATCGGGCCTGATCCTGCTCGCGATCGCAGTAAGTGGCGGACCGTTCCTTGGCCTGCTCGGCACAGTTTGGGGGGTGATGAGCACCTTTAGCGGAGTGGCAATGAAGGGCAGCGCCACCCTCTTGGCCATGGCGCCGGGTGTCTCCGCCGCGCTGATCACCACGGTCGCGGGCCTGCTCGTGGCAATTCCGTCGATGTTTGGTTACAACTGGCTCGTCCACAACTTGCGGGTTCTGACGGTTGAACTGGACAATTTTGCGCAGGAAATCATTTCCAAGATGGAGACGGAGTATCTGGAAGAAAAATGAGACGGTTCTCCCAACGCAGTCATTTGGTCACCCTGAGTGAAATCAATATCACTCCGCTACTGGATCTTGCGTTTGTACTATTGATCATTTTCATTATCACGACACCGCTCATCACGCCCGAGAACGGGCTCGACCTTAAACTGCCCGTGGGCCGTAGCCCCGCGAATCGCCCGCCCGACCAGAAAAACGTGCGCGTGGTGGAAATCGATCCGAACGGCCGCTACGCGCTGGACAAACGCTTTACGCCCCTCAGTCAACTCGTGGCGAGTCTGGCGCAACAATTTCAAGCGAATCCCAATCTGGTGATTTATATTCGCGCCGATGAAAATAGCCGGATGAAGGACTTTGTGGCCTTGACCGACGCCTGCACCAGCAAGGGCATTTCCAAATACCAGATCCGCACGCAACCCCCGGGCAGCAAATGAGCCGCCTCCAGAAAAAATGTTTCATCGGGGCGACGGGATTTCACCTGTTGCTCCTGGCGTTGCTCATTGTCGGCCCGGTTTTGTTGTCGCCAGGCAAGTCAGATCCCACGCCGGTGCTGGAGTTCCTCCCGGATTTCGTGACCGAATCGCCGAATCAGGGCGGTGGCACTCCGCTTCCGCCCACACCCACACCTATTCCACCGGCAGCGCAACAACCGCCCGCACAACCAGAGGTCCTGAAGCCGGCCCCGCAACCTCCACCTCCGCGCGATCCGGACCCACCCAAAGTTGAAAAGGAGAAGTCAACCAAGCCTGATCCGGAATCCCTTGAGCCTCAGCGAGAGAAGAAGCCACACGTGGTTCAGATCAATCCAACGGTCATCAACCCCCGCGACCGCAAACCACCGACCAAGCCGGTGACAGATCCCGCGGCCACTGCCGCTGCGGCAGCGGCAGTGAAGGCTCGCGCCGATGCGGCACGGAAACAACAGTTTACTGCCGCCCTCAATAACATTAAAAGCGGATTGACCTCCAGCACCCAGGTCGAAATGCCCAGTGGGCCGAACGGGCCGGGTGGTGGCGGTGCGACTTACGCCGGCTACAAGGATGAAGTGCGGAGAATTTACTTCCAAGCTTGGATCATTCCGGACGATGTAACGGATGACGAAGCGACCATCAAGGTGAGCGTGACGATTGCCCGCGCCGGGCACGTAATTTCGTCGCGCATAATCCGGTCTTCCGGCAGCAAGTTGGTGGATAAATCCATTCAAGCCACACTTGATCGTGTCACGTTTGTTCGGCCGTTCCCCGAAGGAGCGAAAGAGTCACAAAACACCTTCAATATCACCTTTAGCCTGAAAGCCAAAAAAATCGGATGAAAAACAGAAATCCATTCAAACCCATCTTTGCGGCCCTCGGCCTCTTTGTGTTGACCAGTGCGGCGGTTGCGGACGAGGAAATTCTCATCATTAAGGATTACGTTCCCGGCAAAGAGAAACCCGTACCGGTTTCACTCAGCGGGTTTACCGGCGAAGCCGAGGCGGTCATCCGACTCGATCTCACCGTGCAAGGCTTTGCCTTCACCACGCCGGAAACCGCGCAATATCTCCTCAGCGGCAGCGCCAATGAAAATCTCACCGGCCGCGCCCAGGATCGGTTCAACAAAAACATGCTCGTGAACAAGAGCTACACCGGCGCGTCCCTGCGGCGGCAGGCGCATGCGTTTGTGGATGATTTTCTGGCCGCCCTCGGCCGCAAGGGCGTTGGCCAGACCAAGATCGCCTTCAAGGCCGGCGAGGGCGCGAACAGCGAGATTTGCATCGCGGACTTCGACGGTTTCGGCCGGCAGGTCATCACGACTGAGAAAAATATCGTGGCTGCGCCCGCCTGGGTGCCGCGGCATTTTGCGCTGTGTTATGGCTCTTACCGCGCCAACCAGCCGGACATCTACCATCACGACCTGGGCACCGGCCGGCTGACCAAGCTGGCGTATTATCCCGGCTCCAACATCAGCCCCGCGCCGTCGCCGGACGGCTCAAAGGTGGCGATGATCTTGAGCAAGTCGGGCATGGTGGATCTGTACGTGGCCGACATTGACGGCAGCCACCTGCGGCAATTGACCAAGTCGAAGGAGGACGAATCGTCCCCCTGCTGGTCGCCGGATGGCCAATGGATTTGTTTCGCGGGCAAAATCAATGAGCGCCGGGCGCTCTGGAAAGTGCCAGTGGCCGGGGGCGCGCCCGTGCGGATTTCCACCTCGGGCGTTTCGAACCCATCCGAGCCGGACTGGTCGCCGGACGGGAAATGGATTGTGTTCACCGCGCAGAGGGGCGGTTTCGAGATTTGTGTGGTGCCGGCCGCGGGCGGCACGGCCACGACGCTCGTCAGCGGCGAGGATCCCTCCTGGGGACCGAATTCGCGCACCGTGGTGTATGTGCAGCGCGACCGGAGCGGTGGTCGGCGACTCTCTTTGCTTGACGTTCCGACCAAACAGACCAAAGATGTTTCCCGACTTTCGGGAATTAACTCACAACCCAGTTGGGCGAAATAGCCCTTCCCCAAAATCAAACAAAACATGAAAGTATCAAAATTGACCTATCTCCTGGTGATCGCCTTGGCCCTCACCTTTGCCTCCACC
The DNA here is from genome assembly GCA_031406395.1 of Verrucomicrobiota bacterium. Classification (GTDB taxonomy): domain Bacteria; phylum Verrucomicrobiota; class Verrucomicrobiia; order Limisphaerales; family JADLHS01; genus JADLHS01. The sequence continues at coordinate 3,025 of JANOHH010000681.1, forward strand.
GGTTGCCGGAAGCGGCCTACCGGCATTACAAATATTCCGGGCGGCGCTTCTCCCCCCAAAGGTCAGGGACCGGCGGGAATCGACACCACCGGCATAACGGCGACTCCGGTTCCAGGTCCTGATAGCCGACCAGGCGGCGGCGAACAGTCGCCCAACTGGAGCAACCCAGACAACTTCAACGAAGACCGCGCCTCCCTCGCCGCGCACACCGTTTACTTCGATTTCGACAGTTCGGTGATCAAGAACAACGAAAGGCCAAATGTGGAAGCCGCGGCCGCCTATCTGAAAGCCAATCCCAAAGTGGGCCTGCGCATCGAAGGCAATTGCGATGAACGCGGCACGGAGGAATACAACCGCGCGCTGGGCGAGCGCCGGGCACTGGCCGCGCGTGAACTGATCGTGGCCAGCGGGGTGGAAGCCGACCGTGTCGTCACCGTCAGTTATGGCAAAGACAAACCGGCAGATCCAGGCCATAACGAAGCCGCCTGGGCGAAGAACCGCCGCGACGTGTTTGTGGTCTTAATTCCCAAGTAATTCGAGTAGTGGCGATTTGGCCGGGGAGTTTTGGTGCTTTACTCCGCACCCTCCCCGGCTTAACCTTTAGAAGCTAGGCAAGTTTTATGAATATCATGTTTGCAGCAATGCTCGGTGGCTGGGAAATCATCTTGATTCTGGCGGTTGTACTCATTTTGTTCGGCGCCAAGAAGCTGCCCGAGTTGGCGAAAGGTCTGGGCACGGGCATAAAGGAATTCAAGAAAGCGACGCGGGAAGTCACCGACGAAATTCAAAACGCCGCCGATGACACGCATACCCCGCAACGCAAGCTGCCGCCCGAAGGCGGGCAGGCCCAATCGGCGTCCACCGTTTCCGAATCTTCCAACCCGCCCAAGGCTTGAGGCTTTTGATCGCTTCTGGCCATGGCCGATGACCACGAGCCGGATCGCCCGGAAATTGATTCCGAAGGTGGTCCGGTAAAATCTTTCCTCGACCACCTCGAAGACCTGCGTTGGGTGCTCGTCAAGAGCGTGGTCGCTTTGGGCATCGCGATGTTGCTCTGTCTGATCGCGGGCAATCACGTCGTTCAAATTCTCAAGTGGCCGCTGGAACGCGCCAAGATAAGTTTCCCCGGCACCAATCAGATCGCCACCGTCAGCTACGGCACCAACCGGCTGGGCATTATCAAACTCACGCCCGAACAACAGCGCGCTCTGGACCTGGGCCCCAACCGGTTTGTGGCCGTGCAGATCGAGCCCTACACGCTGGGAACCAATCGCGTGTTGGGCTGGAGCGTCAATCCCGACCCCGCTGCCACGGTGGGCATGGATAAGCTCAAGATTGATCTGATCAACCTCAGTCCGGCAGGCGGCTTTTTGGTGGCCTTCCAGGTGGCGCTGTACGGCGGCGCCGTACTGGCCGCGCCGTTTATTTTTTATTACGTTATTTCGTTCATTTTTCCCGCGCTCAAAATGCGCGAGCAGAAATACATTTACCGGGCGATCATATTTGGCGGCGGCCTCTTTTTCACAGGGGTAGCCTTTTGTTATTTCATCCTGATGCCCGTGGCCCTCGCGGCGTCGCAGATGTATTCGGATTGGCTGGGCTTTGGCGCGTTTCAATGGAAGGCGGAGGATTACATCAGCTTTGTCTGCAAATTCATGCTTGGCATGGGCCTGGGTTTTGAACTGCCCGTGGTGTTGCTCACCTTGGTCAAGCTGGGCGTGTTGAGTTACACCTCGCTGCGCAAGATGTGGCGTTACATGATCGTCATCGTGCTCGTGCTGGGAGGACTGCTGACCACGCCGGAAGTCGTTACCCAGGTCATGATGGCCGGCCCGCTCTATCTACTCTACGAAATCAGCGTCTGGATCGCATGGTACTGGGAGTGGCGCGACCGCCGGCGGGCCACGCGGGCGAACGTGACTTGAGCGGCCACAGGCGGGCTGCCATACTCCCGCCCATGTCAGAAAATCGTGTCGGCATCATTGGCGGCAGCGGACTTTACAATCTTGCGGGCTTTACCAACCAGAAATGGGTGAAGGTCAAAACCCCTTTCGGTCCTCCATCGGACGAATTGCTCACCGGCAAGCTCGCCGGGCGCGAAGT
>JANOHH010000689.1:0-5858 GCA_031406395.1 Verrucomicrobiota bacterium
ATCCTGGGCAAAGGCAGCGCCGGCCAGCGACAGGGACAGCAGCGTTATCAGAATCTTCATGGCATTCCCCAGGGTTCGCAGTGCGTTATTGCCAGCCGCCATTTTGCCATGTCCGCACTGTCCGCGTGGCCAATGCCAGGAGTTCATCCGAGCCGTTGCCGACGATGATGTTCTCCGGCCGGCAGTGGTGCAGTTTCGCGAGCTTTCCGCGCAGCCGTTCGGCCGTTGGATTCGGGTATAGCCGCAGCCGCCCGTCCACGGCCGCCTTCACGGTTCGTAAAACACGCGGCGACGGCGGATACGGATTCTCGTTCGTGTTGAGCTTGATCAATCCCTTGATCTTGGGTTGCTCACCGGGCACGTACGGGTGCAACGCTCGCACCAACGGCCGCACCAGCTGGCCAACCCGAATTGATTTTTCCGAGGACAATTTTGTCGCACGCATGACCCGCCTATTGTTTGAGAGACGCCGCGCCGAGTCAAACGCGGCGAATGGCGGGCGAATGGTTTCGGTTTTTTGCCAACCGGTCGGCTGCGTGATATGAGTAGAGGTGTGAAGCTGTTGTCCGCCATACCCCCCCGCTCCCGGATGCGGGCCGGGGAGGCATTCACGCTCATCGAACTGCTCGTGGTCATCGCCATCATCGCGATTCTGGCGGCATTGTTGTTGCCGTCGTTATCGAAGGCCAAAGCCAAAGGGTATCGCATCCAATGCACCAGCAATCTGCGACAGCTCGCCCTGACCTGGGAGCTCTATTCCGGCGACTACAACGGCAAGCTCGTCCCGAATGGCTACGGAACTCCGGCCAGCCTCGGCGACACGCGCTTGTGGGTGCAGGGGGCCACCCATAAATTCCTCGGCGATGAAATGCTCGCCTTCACCGATCCGAAATACCTAATTGATCCCCAATACACCGCATTCGCGGATTACCTCAAGACCGTGGCGATCTACAAATGTCCCGCGGATCGCAGCGAGTACGGCGGCAAGCCCAAGGTCCGCTCCTATGCACTTAATGGCTACTTGAACTGGGAAAAGCCGGCGGGGGGCGAGGATTTCTCGCTCAGCCCCGCGCACGTGAACTTCCGTAAGAGCACTGATTTATCCCAGGCGCTTCCGGCGGAGTTGCTGTCGTTCGTGGATACCGCGCCCAACTCACTGTGTCATTCCGCTTTCGGTATTGCGATGACGTCACTGTATTACCACTTCCCTTCCATCGAGCATGACCAGGGCGGGGTGGTGGGTTTTGCGGATGGGCATGTGGCATACAAACGCTGGCGGGATGCCTATACGCTGCAGATGGCGCGCGCGCCATTTGTGACGCATTTGAACTTTGCCGCCGAGCCCTACCAGGACTTGAAATGGCTGCGGGAGCACGCCACCGTTCCCAAGTGAACCGCGCACCAACGCCCAAAACTTCCACGAGGAAGCAACTTCCCATCACCCTGACCATCGCCGGCTCGGATAGCGGCGGCGGAGCGGGTGTGCAGGCGGATTTGAAAACCTTTACCTCGCTGAGTGTTCATGGCACGAGCGCCATCACCTGCGTTACCGCGCAAAACCCACGAGCCGTTACCGGCATCCAACCGATCCGCGCGGACTTGGTCCGGGGACAGATTGAAGCCGTGTTTGCCGAGTTACGTCCTTCAGCGGTGAAAACGGGCATGCTGTTTTCCGCCGACCTCATCCGCGTCGTCGTCGAATTTTTCGCGCGCGGCTCACGCCCGCCGCTGATTGTGGATCCAGTGATGGTCGCCACGAGCGGCGCGATTTTGTTGAAGCCGGGCGCAATCCGGTTGCTGAAGGAGCGCCTGCTGCCGCTCGCCACGCTCGTCACGCCCAATCTGGATGAGGCGGAGATCCTCGTCGGTCGCAAGCTGGAGTGCCTGACCGACCTTGAGAACGCAGCGCGGGAAATTCACCGGAGATTCGGCTGCGCGGCACTGGTGAAGGGCGGGCATCTACGAAGCCTGCCCGCCGCGACGGATGTTTTCTTCGATGGCCGGAGGATGCTCAGGCTCGTCGCGCCCTTCGTGCTGGGTGTTTCCACGCATGGGACGGGCTGCACGTATTCGGCGGCCATCACCGCGTTTTTGGCGCACGGCGAGTCCTTGCCCCAGGCGGTCGTCGCGGCCAAGCGCTACATCACCCGCGCTATTCAAGGCAGTTATCGAGCAGGCCGTCACACGGTGTTGCAACACGGCCCGGCCCGGCGCTAACCCGGCCCGGGGTCGTGTTTCCGAAGCTTGCTGTCCCGCAGGCGGTGATTAGCCTCTTGGCCAATGCGTCTGCTGGATCGATATCTATTACGGGAGTTGCTCGTGCCGTTTGGCTACTGTCTCGGCAGCATTCTGATTTTCTGGGTCACCTCGGAACTGTTCAAGGATCTGGGAGATTTTCAGAAGAACGGGATGCAGGTAGTGGACATTGCCGAGTATTATCTCGTCAAAATGCCCGACCTGCTGGGCTACGTTCTGCCCATTGCCCTGCTGCTGGCGGTGCTTTACTCCCTGACGCAACACGCGCGGTATCAGGAGATCACCGCCATGCGCGCGGCGGGGGTGAGTCTTTGGCGAATCGCAGTGCCGTACTTTGGCGTGGGTTTCGTGGCGAGTCTGCTGCTGTTCGCGATCAACGAAATTTGGTCGCCCGACAGCGAGGCCCGAGGGGAGGCGATCAAGCTGCGGCGGAAGACGGTGCAGCTAGACAACGACCCGCCCCACTTGGTCCGCAATCTCGGCTTCAACAACACGCGCGACGGGCGACTCTGGAAGATTGGCGTGTTCAATGAACGAACCGCCGAGATGATCAATCCGGAAGTCATTTGGTCGGCGCCAGATGGTACCCGCCGCTGGCTGCGCGCGGGGCGGGCCGCGCGATCTAACGAAGTTTGGGTGTTTTTCAACGTGACCGAGTTTCACAGCCTGGGGCCGACGAACGGTGCGCTGGTGCCGGGTCTGCGCTCTGATATCTTACCGATGCCGGAATTTACCGAAACCCCCGAGGAGATCCGCAGCGAGATCAAGATCAGCCGGCGGCTCAGCCTGAAGAATCGGCATCGTGTCAGCCCGCCGCTGGTGGAAATCTTTGACTACCTGCGCTTGCACCCCAGTGCCAGCCGCACGGATCAACTCTGGCTGTACACCCAATTGCACAGCCGCCTGGCAGCACCGTGGAAGTGTCTGGTGGTGGTCTTGATCGCGCTGCCGTTCGCCGCTGCGTCGGGCCGGCGCAATGTTTTTGTCGGCGTCGCCAGCAGTATTTTAATTGGCTTCAGTTACTTTCTATTGATGCAAATCGGGCTGGCGGCGGGCACGGCGGGCTATTTGCCGGCGTGGCTGGCGGGATGGTTTCCGAATATTTTTTTCACCGTGACCGGACTATGGTTGACGGCGCGGGTCCGGTGACGGGTGCGAAGTCAGGTTGGACCGCACAACCGGACCGATGTTTATGGACAACGAACTCAACGAGCTCAAGGCGCGCTACGAACGGCTGAAATCGCTCTATCAGGTGGGCAGTGTCATCCACTCCACGCTGGAGCCACAGCCGGCGCTGTTGCTGATCGTGCGCGAGGCGGCGCGGCTCATGAACGCGTCGAGTTGCTCGGTCGTCCTGGTGAATCCGACAACTGGCTTCCTGGAAATCCAAGCGGCGCAGGGTTTGCCGGAGCAGGCCGGGGATTTGAAACTGCGTCCCGGCGAAGGCTTGACAGGCTGGGTGGCCCAGGCCCGCAAGCCGGCGCGGGTGGGCGACGTGACCAAAGATCGTCGTTACATCATGCTGCGACCGGAGGTGCGGTCGGAGCTGGCCGTGCCGCTGGAAGTCCAAGGGGAAGTGCGCGGCGTATTAAACGTGGATTCCGACCGACTGGACGCTTTCAGCGCCGAGGATCAGGAGTTGTTGGAATCGCTCGCGATTCAGGCCGCGCGGGTCATTCAGAACACCTGGCTTTACGAGCAGCTCCGGCTGAAGGCGCGGTTGTTGGAATCCCTCGCCCGGGTGAGTCGCACCATCAATTCCGCACTGAACCTCGACGAAGTGTTGCAGACCATTACCCGCGAAGCGTGCGGGCTGATGCGAGCCAAGCTGGGTTCGCTGATGATGCTGGATGAATCGGGGTCCTGGTTGGATTTGCGCGCAAGCTTCGGCGCCGGCCGCGCCTACATCGGGAAACCGCGCCTCGGGGTCGAGGAGAGCCTGCTCGGCGTGGCGGTGCGTCGAAAGAAGCCCATCCAGGTCGAAAACGTCCAGACCTCCTCGCGTTACCAAAACGTTGAAGTGGCGCGGCAGGAAGGGCTGGTTTCCTTGTTAAGTGTGCCGTTGGTGTTTTCCGGGCAAGCCATCGGCGCGTTGAGTGTTTACACGGAGCTACCCTATCTTTTTTCCGACGAGGAAATCCGGATTTTGTCCGCGTTCGCAGAACTTTCCGCAATCGCCATCGAGAAAGCACGACTCTACGAGCGCGTGGTGGACGCGGAGGAGTTGTTGCGGCAGAACGAACGGCTTTCCGCCCTGGGCTTGCTCGCGGCGGAAGTGGCGCATGAAATCCGCAATCCGCTTACGGTGATGAAGATGCTGTATCACTCGCTGGATCTGAAATTTCTGGCGCCGGATCCGCGCGCCGAGGATGCGCGCTTGATGGGTGAGAAGATTGAGCACTTGAACAAGATTGTGGAGCGGATTCTGGATTTCGCCCGTACCACCGAACCGAAGTTGCTGCCACTCGACGTGAATGGAATCATCGAAGAACTCCGCCTGCTGGTCCGCCACAAGTTCGCCAACCAAGGCGTGAAACTTGTTTGCGCCCTGCAACCGCACCTCCCAAAAATCCCCGGCGACGCGATGCAGTTGGAGCAGGCGTTTCTGAATTTGATGCTCAACGCCGCGGAGGCCATGCCCGACGGCGGAACAATGACCATCACGACCCGCGCGGCGTTGCCGGCGCCGGATCATTCGGATCTTCCCCCATCCGTCATCGTTGAATTCGCCGACACGGGTGCTGGCATGAGCGAGGAACAATGTCGCCGGGCATTTACTTCGGTCCTCAGCACGACCAAACCCAAGGGCACCGGCCTCGGCTTGGCAATTGTCGGGCGCACCGTTGAAACGCACAACGGCGCGATCCAAATCAAGTCGGAAGTCGGGCGCGGAACCGCCATCGAAATCATTTTCCCTGCCGCTCAATAGTCGCAACGTTTCGTTGACTGGAAATTATTTTGCGCGATTTCGTTTTGTGGATTTCGCGTGAACAAGATTCCGCCTCGGATGAAAAATGAGCGGGTAAAATAGCCTGGTTAAGGAGCGCCGGAGGGCTGATTTTATTGGCTGTTGACGCCGTGTGAATAACTCGCGAATAAGAGTTAATATGTTGTCCTCGTAACCGAGCGGATGATTTCATAAAAATACTGTTGGCGAAGCTGATGTATTTCGCCGGTTTACCCGCCGAATCCTTGATGTTCAGCGGGTTGTTTTTTCTCCAGTCGCAAAACATTGATATTCAAAGGTTTGGTTTTGTGGTTGGCGGCAATTGCAGACAGGTTAGAATCAGGCTCGGGTGGAATTTAATGGTGTGGCCTTTTTTTGATGTTTAAAATAGCGCCGCGGCATGTGTGAAAACATTGATTTTGAGGTTAAGTGAATAAAACGTTCGAAAAAAGGGCCTGCGGGGTAAGCAACATGCAATCTTCGGCTGAAACAATTTGGACTTCTGCGCAGGAGCAGCTGCGCTCAATGCTGAGCGCTGACACTTACAATCTCTGGTTCGCCCCGCTGCGGGCCACCGCACTCGAGGGTGAATGCATCACCCTGGAAGTAGCCAACGATTTCTGTGAAGTCTGGCTCAAGGACAATTATCTCGGAC
>JANOHH010000786.1:0-11920 GCA_031406395.1 Verrucomicrobiota bacterium
TCCTGCGCGCCGTCACCAAAGACACGGTGCGGGCGCATCCGGCGCTTCCCGAGTTGCCGCACTTTGCGCCCAAGGCCAAGCGGTTGATCTACCTTTTCATGAATGGCGGACCGTCGCAGATGGATTTGCTCGATTACAAACCCGGCCTGGAAAAAATCTACGATACCGACCTGCCGGATTCCATTCGACAAGGCCAGCGCCTGACCACCATGACCAGCGGACAAATCCGTTTCCCCATCGCGCCGTCGAAATACGCGTTCAAGCAATACGGCCAGTCGGGGATCTGGTTCAGCGAACTGCTGCAGCACACGGCCAAAATCGCCGACGAAATCGCCGTCATCAAATCCGTCCACACGGAAGCCATCAATCACGACCCCGCCGTCACCTATATCCAGACCGGCAACCAGATTCCGGGCAAGCCCAGCCTTGGCTCATGGCTTTCGTACGGGCTCGGCAGCGAGTGCGACAACCTCCCGGCGTTCGTCGTCATGACGCCAAGCTGGTCGGCGAAGCGCGACGCGCAGGCACTTTATCAACGCTTGTGGGAAGCGGGCTTTTTACCGACGAAGCATTCGGGGGTTTCCTTGCGCGCCAAGGGCGATCCGGTGCTTTACCTTAACGACCCACCGGGCGTGGACCGCGAAACCCGCCGCGACATGCTCGACGCGCTGGGGAAACTGAACGCGACCTCCTACCAGCGAATTGGCGATCCCGAAATCAACACCCGGATCGCGCAATACGAGATGGCGTTTCGGATGCAATCGTCCGTTCCGGAGCTGACGAACATTTCGAGTGAATCGAAAGCCACGCTGGAGCTCTACGGTCCGGAAGTAACTACGCCCGGCACCTTTGCCCACAGCGCGTTGATGGCGCGCCGGCTCGCCGAACGCGGCGTGCGTTGCATTGAACTTTTCCACCGCGAATGGGATCATCACGGCGACCTGCCCCGGGACTTGCCGCTGCAATGCCGCGACGTGGACCAAGCCTGCTACGGATTGATCACCGACCTCAAGAACCGCGGGATGTTGGATGATACGCTGGTGGTCTGGGGCGGTGAGTTTGGTCGCACGGTCTATTGCCAAGGGAAGCTGACCAAGACCGACTACGGTCGCGACCACCACCCGCGCTGTTTCACGATGTGGATGGCCGGTGGCGGCATCAAGGGCGGCACGGTGTATGGCGAGACCGACGACTTCAGCTACAACATCGTCAAAGACCCGGTGCATATCCGCGATATCAACGCCACCATCCTGCATTGTCTGGGCATTGACCACCACCGGCTTACCTACAAATTCCAGGGACTCGACCAGCGGCTGACGGGGGTCGAAGAAGCCAATCCGGTGAAAGGGATTCTGGCCTAATCCACGGGGAAAGCTGCTGCGGTGCAAATGGCCGTGAGCTGAATTCCCTGGGTACAAAAAAACTGGGGGCTGGTGCGAGCCAGCCCCCAGAAACCAAACCCAGTAGAGAAGAGCGTCAGGCTTGCAGCCCAACACGTATTAGCGGATTTACGGAGGGACTTTCGTTCCCGCGCTGAGGCGGGAACGGTGAGAAATGCAACGCCGCCTCTTTGGGAGTTGAACATTGCATTTTCATGGCTCGTGGAAAAGCAGACGATATACCACTCGCACCCACCGCTGGGTTTCTCCGCGCTTGGAAAATTTGTTGTCTCGTTCGCGGACAAGCTTGTCCTTCGCGCCCGCAACGTCGCGCGAGTTGATGCAGTCGCAGTTGATGAGACGGGAAAAAGTCCCGGCGCCGCCCCGGTCAGTGCCCGGGGAATTTTTCCAAATGCGGAATGGCGCCGAGGCGCGGATCCACTTCGAACACCACGGTTCCGCGGCGCACCGTGAATTGAGTTTTCCCGGCCAGCGCTGCCGCCTCCAGGGTCTCCCACGGCGAGAGATTCCAGCCCGCGAAAGTGTGCCGGTAGAAATGCCACGAGTTTCGGGTGCCGCGATACGGCAAGAGAGTGGCGCTGATCGGTTTCTTGATCAGGGTCAGCAACTGATTCCAATCCCGATCCAAAGTCAGCAGGTGTGGAATGGGTTTGCCCGCTTTCAATTTCTCCACCGTTCGGGGGTGCTGAATCGTCACGTCCAGCTCTAACACATCTTCCTCGGAATAGAGCAACAGAAATGGCGGCTGAAACGTCACTCGGAGCGGCGACTGATTCGTGAGCGCGACCAGCGCATCGAAGAGAGAGGGATGTGCGTTGGTCAGGTTTGCCTCCACCCGGCGAAAGAAGAACAATTCATCCGTCGCCCCGGGCATGAAGATCAGCGCCTTGACGGTGGCATTGGACTGAAATCCCTCCAGCAGCAATGGGGCGCAATTCGTCCGGTTCAACGACCCGCCGGCAGATCCAAGCGGCATCCGGCTCAGAGCGGACGGCCACGATTCTTCCGTTGCAACTGCCACGCGCGCCAGCAACAGTCCGGCAAAAAGCCAATAACGACCTAAGCTCAGCGCATAGTGGTTAGGCAGTTTCTGGGTAAGTTTCATATTTCGTTGAGCCCCTCCAGAAGCTAGAAATGCATTCCCCTCAACGCTAGCAGAATCCAAACAGCAACTCCGGACTCAATCAGCGAGAACACTACAGCTAGCCATGCAATTAGACTGCGGCGATTCATCAATAAAGCAGCCAACGAAATGGGGATCACCCCTATCGCGCAAAGTGCGGAAACTCCTATTACATTCAACGTATTTCCAAATACGCGGCCTTCAGACCCTAGGCGCGAGATGCCAAGCAAGTAAAATGTTGGCGTGGCAATCGTCATCACGAGGGAAATTGCGGGCAACCAACTTTTCCAACCAGTTGTTTTGGCTTTTTGTGGTGAATGTTTCATCAGCGGCTTAACGTATCGTAACCAAGAATTAAAAAGTAAGTTTCACCACCCGCTCTTGAATTTGCGCCAGCCAGCGCTCGAAAAAGCTCAGCAGCCGCCAGATTTGCTGCAACCGCTCCAGCGGAAGGGCTGCCGACCTTTCCCACGCCGCGTTCATCGGCTCAAGCTCCACCAGCAAAGCATCCCGGCGAACGGTAATGGTTTGCCGCAATCCGCCGAGTTTATCCACCCCATCCTGCCCGCGCTCGAATACTTGAACCTGTAGCAGTGGCGAGGTTGCCTCGCTTTTCTCAACCAGCAAAGCATCTACTGCGCGAAATTCTTTGCCGATGGCGAAAAACAAGTCCATCAAATCTTCCGGCACCTGGGTCAGGTCGGACGGTTTGGCGCCCAGTTCCAATTCCAGGAGATGACGCAAGCGTTCGCGCGGCTCGCGCAGACATTGGTAAGCGGCGTTGAGCTCCGCCGCGCGTTTATTGGCGGTGTGCTTTTCCGCGGCAGCCGCAGTGTGGATCCGGTCTGGGTGAATTTCCGCCGAAAGGGTGAAAAAATTTCGCTTGAGCGAATCAAGATTGAGCCAGGGCCGGCGCGGAGTGCTGAGCAGGGCGAAGTGGTCCAACACAAGGCAAATTCAAGAACTACAAATTGAAAATGAAATAAGCAGACCGGGGAATTGCAGCGGCTCCCGTTTTGAATTTCTCCTTTTCAATGTGGAATTGTTTCAGGCGCTGAAACTTTCCCCGCAGGAACAGCTGGTCGCCGCGTTGGGGTTTTTCACCTTGAAGCCGCCATCGCTCAACGCGTCCACGTAATCCAGTTCGCTACCCGTCACATAGAGCGCGCTCTTTGGATCCACCACCACTTTCGTGCCGGCGGACTCGACAAGGAAGTCACGGTTCGCCGGGTTATCCTGCAAATCCATCTTGTATTGCAGCCCGGAACAACCACCGCCCACCACCGCCACGCGCAACACGCCGTTGGGCCGGCCCTGTTTGGTAAGCAGGGCACCCACCTTTTTTCCGGCGTTCTCGGTCAGTTTGATCAGGCGTTCATCCCCCACCCGGAAGCTGGGGGCGACTCCTGTTTTTTGGATAGTGGGCGCGATCATGTTTAAGCCGAGAGCAACCTATTCGCCCCGGGGACGGGCGTCAACGCGGCAGCAAAGTTATTGTGGCGCCAATTGGACCTCGGTGATTTCCTCATGAGCAACGATTTGGCGTCGGACAAAGACCTCCCGGCCATCGGCCTGCCACTCCAAACGGGGCGTGAACCAAAGCCCATCCGCGGTGCGCTCCCGCTGGAACGAAAGAGTGAAACTCGCGATGTTGCCGACCAATCCCGCCACCACGTTCACTTTCTCCGTCAGATGGAAGTCGGCTTTGACGAGCACCGATTCCGCCTCGTCCACCCACACCCGGCCGGCCATTTTGTTGATGATCCGGTCTTTGAGATCGTGCTCCGGCGGCTTTTTCGCTGCGGGCTGAAGGTCAAGGATCAACGTCGGCCGACCGCCAATTGTTTCCCGGCCGACCAGAGTGAACTGGAAGCGCGCCAGAAATGCGCGATCCACCGCGAAATCGGTTTTGCGCCCCGTTTTGCCCCGCCGGTTGGTTTGCGTTTCCGTGGCGGCCTCCGGTTTCCCAGGGTCGGAGGTCGGATTGTTGACCTGAGTCTTTACCTCGCGCTTATTGAGTTCGCCCTTGGAATTCCGCACCTCGGTTTCCCTTGAACGCGTGAAGTGGTAACGCTGCTTGAACGCAAGATCGTTGGCTTCTTCTTTCGGGGAGCGTTCCGCCAACCGCTCCAGCACGGTCTCCACGGCGGGCAAGGGTGGCGCGTCGGCATCAATCGCCCAGGTCGCTGCGAGTGATCCTAGCAGCGCGACGGCGACGATTTGGCAGATGTTCTTCATGGCCCGTGCCGGTGAAGATGCCCTTGCGGTCGGGCGGATTCAAGTCCGCGGCGTGGGTATCGCTAATGGCAACTGCAAGTCGCATCGGGCTGGGCCGGAAGTTTTGGGCTGATGTAAGGAATGTCCAACGCCAGGCCGCGCAGGAGCAGCAGCGCGCCGACGATGGCCAGGCTGACCGGAATCAAACGTTGCAACTTGAAGCGCAGCGCAAACTGAAGCTTCGTTCCGATCAGCGAAATCGCCAGCATCATCGGCAGGGTGCCGAGACCGAAGGCGATCATGTATTCGACGCCGTGCAAAACATCGTCCGCCGTGGCCGCGCCGGCGCAGGCGACGTAAACCAATCCGCAGGGCAACAAGCCGTTCAGCAGGCCGATGCCAAACAGGGAACTCAAGGCGCGTCGTTGCAGCAGCGTTCCCAGCGCGGATTTCAACCAGCTTACGGCCCGGGTAAGGGTAATGGCGCGGGCGAACCGGGGGGAGACGAACAAGCCGATCAGAATCAGCGCGCCGAGGACAAGGGAAACCCAACGCTGCAATCCAGCGATCGCGAATCCCCGGCCGAGCAAACCAAACAAAGCACCCATCAGGGCGTACGTGATGATACGACCGGTATTGTAGAGGATCCGGCCGGCCACAAATGTTGTGCGCCCTCCCCCACCCGCCGGCAGAGCCAGCGCAAGTGGCCCGCACATGCCGGCGCAGTGCGCGCTGCCGGCGAAACCAAGCAAGAATGCTGTCCAAATTTGCATCAGATGATCAGAGCGCCACAATCACCGGTTGATCCACAAAGTATTCTTTTCCGCCAACGCTCCACGTCACACGCACCTTCCACAATCCATCGCGCAGATCCTTCGCATCGAGCCGTTGGATTCCCGCCGCATCCAGCGCCAGCGGGACGTTGCGGTCAAGTCGCGCGTCCGAGGGACGATATAGATGAATATTGCCGGTCGCTCCCTGGGTCTGTGCCGGGGGTAGCGTGATGACAATCACCTGCTGTGCGGGCTCGAAGGTCACGACGGCTTGCGCCGCCAAAACCTGCGAACGATTCATCGCATCGAGCTGGCTCTGATAGCGAACTTCGCGTTCATAGTAGTCGGCGGAAACCAAATCCTCCCGCTGCCGCATGGCAAAGGCAATGAAGGTGACGATGAAGAGGATGGCGACGGCAAAGAATCCAGTAATGGCGATCGGCCACGGATTGCGCGAAGGCGGGTTGCTCATGGCTGATTTTCCTTTCGCGGCCCGACGAAAACCGTCTTCACGGTTTGCATCAGTTTGCCGTTCGAATACACCCCGACTTTCAATTTCGTGGTCGCGCCCGTGACGGCGGCAGGTTCAAGCTGGATCAGTACGGAAGTTTCGATGAGTTTTCCGGGCGGCACAACCAGGTTCTTTTCGCCCATGACTTGCAGTTGCCCACCGCCGCCCTCCAGTTTCAATTCCACCGGCAGCGCGCGCATCGTTTTGTTCACGAGCTTCAGCGTGTAGAGATTCTCGATCTTGCCGTCGGTCGTCCTCATGAACAGCGATCCCGGGGCGCGGAGGAACATGGCTTCCACGGCGGAACGCGTGAAAACCAGCGTTAGGAACAACGCGATCAAGCCGGTCAGCACGATGGCGTAAAGTTTCATGCGGGGCGTAAAGTGGAACGCCTCGCCTTTCTCGATGCTGTTCAGCGAAGCGTAACGGATCAAGCCGCGCGGGGATCCGACCTTGTCCATCACCGTGTCGCACGCGTCAATGCACGCGGTGCAATGGACGCATTCCATCTGCACGCCGTCGCGGATATCTATGCCGGTCGGACAGACGGTGACGCATTGGTGACAATCAATGCAATCCCCGTGACCGCCGGCGATCCGATACACGAGTGGTTCGTTCCGTTGCAGCTTGCCGCGCTTCTCGCCCCGCTTATGGTCGTAGGCTACCACCATCGTGTTCTCGTCGAGCATCGCGGATTGCAACCGGCCGTACGGACAGATGTACGTGCAGGCCTGCTCGCGGAAACGCGCGAAGATTGCGAAGAACAACAGCGTGAAGAGAATCATGAACGTCAAGCCGGGGATGTGCTGGCGCGGGTCGTCGGTGATGATCGGGATGAGTGCGTCGATGCCGATGATGTAGGCGAGCAGGGTGTTGCCGATAATGAAAGACAACGCGAAGAAGATCCCGAGCTTGAACGCTTTCTTGGCGAGTTTCCGGGCGGTCCAGGGGGCGGCGGCGAGCAGGCGTTGTTGCACGGCGTCGCCCTCGATCAAATACTCCAGCTTGCGGAAAACCATTTCCATCATCACCGTCTGTGGGCAAGTCCAGCCACACCACAGCCGGCCAAATGCGGTCGTGAATACGATGATGCCGGTGATGAAGATGAGCATGGCCACGGCGAAGATGACCATGTCCTGCGGCCAGAAGAGCTGTCCAAGGATGGAGAACCGGCGCTCGACGATATTCATCATGAGCAATGGGTTGCCGTTGATTTTGATGAACGGTCCCGTAAACATGATTCCGATGAGCAACCAGCTCACCCAGGTGCGCCGTTGCGTCCATTTGCCATGCGGCTCTTTGGCATAGACCCATTGGCGACGCCCCAGTTTGTCGGTCGTCGTCAGGTGATCGCGAAAATTCTGCCAGTCGGCTTCCTGCGAAGCCTGAAAGGGATCATGGTCGTCGGATTTCTTGCTGGGCGGTGGAGTGGTCATGTGACAAACCCAACGGAAAGACGACGGCGCGTGGCTGCCACCCCGCAATGCCAACCGGTATGATTGCCGGCGCTGCGGCAGGTCGCAGCCCGCGCTCCGCTGTGCGCTTCACGGCTTGGCGGTGGTGGATTTGCCACATTCATTTACTCAAACTGACTCGGTCCGGTCGGCGCCGTCACCGTATTCTCCGCGGGCTTGGGGTTGGGCGGTTTCGTTCCGCGCAACGTGTAAATGTAACTCGTGACCGCCTTGATCTGGTCGGGATTAAACACCCCGCGCCAGCTCAACATCCCTTTCGCCGGTACTCCGTTGATGACGGTTTTCACATTGTCCACGTAGTTCGAGCCGTGAATCCAATAATCGTCACAAAGATTCGGTCCCACCAAGCCGCCCCCATCCGGCCGGTGGCACGGCGCGCAGTACGTGACGAAAAGGCGCTGCCCGTCGCCCAAAACCGCTTTGTCCGTGGTCGGCGTGAGCGTGGCGATGCCCGACTCGAACTTCGCGATGGACACGCTCTTGATATCCTCGCCGCGCTTCCACTCCTTGGCGTATTCGGCGGCCTGCAAATCACCCGTGCCGGTAACGTGGTAATAGATCATGTAAATCACCGCGTACACGATGGACAGGTTGAACAACCACACCCACCAGCGGGGGAGCAGATTGTCGAGTTCCTTGATGCCATCCGCCTCGTGGTCCATCAACTTGCCGTCGTCGGGATTATTGTTCATGGGAAGTTCCTTTCCGGTTTGATTTGATTTCGCCATCGTTCAAGGGCAACGCGCTCATGCTTTGCGCAAACGACTTCTTCATCAAGCCCACCCAGATGAGCATGCCGATGAACACCGTGAAGAACAGGCCGATGGAAATGACGCCGTAGAGTCCGACGCCGCCAATTTCACTAAGAACATTTTTGATCATATGCTGGGAGTTGGTTATTTGGTCGCCGCGGCGACTGGGGCCGTGGGTTCGGCTTTGATGTCTTTGCCGAGCCGTTGGAGATACGCGATCATCGCGATGATCTCGCGGTCGGGTTGCGCCGTCACGGCGCCGACTTTGAGGCCGAACACAACGGCGTCGGCCTGCTTTTGCAGGTCTTTCTGCGCGTCACCCTTCTCGTAACCCACGGGATAAGGGACGCCCACTTTGCGGAGCGCGGCGATGCGTGGGGCGACGGCGTTCGTGTCGAGTTTCTGTGTCAACAACCATGAGTAGCGTGGCATGATCGATCCTGGTGAGGTGCTTTGCGGATCATCCATGTGGTTGTAGTGCCACGCGTCGGGATACCTGCCACCTTCGCGCTGCAAGTCCGGCCCGGTGCGCTTCGATCCCCAGAGGAACGGGTGGTCATAGACGAATTCGCCCGCCTTGGAGTAGTCGCCGTAGCGCTCCGTCTCGCTGCGGAACGGCCGGATCATCTGCGAGTGGCAGCCCACACAACCCTCGCGGATGTAGATGTCGCGGCCCATCATTTCCAGCGGGGTGTACGGCTTGACGCTCGTGATCGTCGGCACATTGCTCTTGATGAGAAACATCGGAACAATCTCAACCAGACCGCCAATCGCCACTGCCACCAGCGCCAGCACCGTGAGCGTGAGCGGTTTCGCTTCGAGCCAGCGATGCTTGTAGGGATGGTCATCGTGCGCGGGGGAAGCTCTGGAAAGGGCAGCCGCCTGCGCCTCGGTATCGGGCTCGAACTTGCCGGCCTTGGCCGTGCGCCAGAGGTTGTAGGTCATAATCACCGCCCCGACAAGGTAGAGCGTGCCGCCGATGGCGCGCAATTTGTAGAGCGGCACGATTTGCAGAACGGTTTCGAGGAAGTTCGGATATTGCAAGAACCCCTCCTTGGTGAATTGTTTCCACATCAACCCTTGCGTGATGCCGCTGGCGTACATCGGCACGACGTAAAACATCATGCCCAGCAGCGCGATCCAGAAATGCCAGTTGGCCAGTTTTACGGAATGCAACTTGGTGTTCCACAGCCGCGGGAAGAGCCAATAGAGCATCGAGAATGCGATGAAGCCGTTCCAGCCCAGCGCGCCGGTGTGAACGTGCGCGATGGTCCAGTCCGTGTAATGCGACAGGGAGTTCACCGATTTGATGGCGAGCATCGGGCCTTCGAGCGTGGCCATGCCGTACGCCGTCACCGCCACGACCATGAATTTCAGCATCGGTTGCTCGCGCACCTTGTCCCACGCGCCACGCAACGTGAGCAAGCCGTTCAACATGCCGCCCCAACTGGGAGCGATGAGCATCAGCGAGAACACCATGCCGAGCGATTGCGCCCAGTCCGGCAGCGCCGTGTAGAGCAGGTGGTGCGGCCCGGCCCAAATGTAGATGAAGATGAGCGCCCAGAAATGAATGATCGAGAGCCGGTAGCTGAACACCGGACGATCCGCCGCTTTTGGCAGGAAGTAATACATCAAGCCGAGGAACGGGGTGGTGAGGAAGAACGCCACGGCGTTATGCCCGTACCACCATTGCACCAGCGCGTCTTGAACACCGGCGTAGATCGAATAGCTCTTGAACGCGCTCGCGGGCACCTCCAGCGAGTTAACGATGTGCAGCATCGCCACGGTAACGGCGGTGGCAATGTAAAACCAGATGGCCACGTAGATGTGTTTTTCGCGACGTTTGACGACGGTGCCCAACAGATTGACCGTGAACACGACCCAGACCAGCGCGATGGCGATGTCAATCGGCCATTCCAGCTCCGCGTATTCTTTGCTCGTCGTCAGCCCGAGCGGCAACGTGATGGCGGCGCTCACGATGATGGCGTTCCAACCCCAGAAATTGATCCAGCTCAACGCATCGCTGAACATGCGCGCCTTGCACAGCCGTTGCAGCGAGTAGTAAATACCCATGAACATCGCGTTGCCGACGAACGCGAAAATGACGGCGTTGGTGTGCAGCGGCCGCAGGCGCCCGAACGAGGTAAACTGCAGGTTCAGGTTCAAGTCCGGCCAGAATAACTGGCAGGCAATCAGCAGCCCGGCGCTGAAGCCCACGAGGCCCCAAACGATGGTGGCGATCGCGAACGCGCGGACGATCCGGTTGTCGTATTTGAAGGTTTCTACATTCATTTCAATTTCAGGTTTGGTGTTTCTAAATTCTCGTGTTCGGCATCCGGTTGTTTGAGTTTCGGCTCCTCCAGCAAAAGCCGCATCGCGGGCGTGCAAGTGTCCTCGTACTGTCCGGTGCGCACCGCCCAAATGAACGCCGCCAGAAAGCCAGCCGCGATCACGATGCTCAGCGGAATGAGGAGGAAGATGACGATCATGGTTGGGCCTCCGTGCTGATTGGAGCGCCGAAAATTGCCGGGTTGCCCAAAATCTCCGTCCCGCCTTGCCGAGCAGTGCTTGGGACTCCGCCAATTTTGCGGCCGAACCAGGTCGCGGCCCCGCACGCAAACGCCACCACCGTCACCGAACTCAACGGCATCAAAATCGCACACACCACCGGCGACAATTGCCCGCTCGCCGCGATCGCCACCCCCACGGCGTTGTAAATTGCCGAGATTAAAAAGCTCATGCGCACCACGCGCACCGATTGCCGCGCATACCGCAGCACCTCCGCGACCCGCACCACCATTCCCGCTGTCAGGATCACATCGCTCGCCGGCGAAAACGCGCTCACATTTTCCACGACCGCCACGCCCACATCGCTCTGTTTCAATGCACCCGCATCGTTTAACCCGTCGCCCACCATCATGACTGTCTTGCCGGATGCCTGCTGCCGCTGGATGAAGTTCAACTTGTCGAGCGGACTTTGGTTGAAAAGCAAATGTGCCCCGGGGCCGAACAACGCCCCGAAGCATCCCCGCTCTTTCTCATTGTCTCCGCTCAACAGGGCGACCTCGCAATTGCCAGCCAACCCCGCAATTAACCTGTCCGTCTCCGTCCGCAACGCACTCGTGAGGGCAAAGCTGCCGCGATACTTCCCGTCAATGGCCACCTGGACCATGCTGCCGCCGTACCCGCCGACGTGAGGAGGCGGATTCTCCGCGCGCCTAGCATCCGCCTCCTCACGTTGGAGGCTACAAACTCCGCGCGACTCCAGCCACGCCGCCGACCCCATCCAAATCTCATGCCCCGCCACGCTGCCTTCCATGCCGCAGCCGGGCGTTTCGAGAAACGACCGCACCGGGTCGGGGAAATGGCCGTCGGCCAGGGACTCCCCGACGCGCACTGCCAGGGGATGTGTCGAGTGTCGCGTCATCGAATAAAGCCAGGTGGTTTCCGTTTCGCTCAAGGAGTCTCCGTGGAAGCACGCTGCGCCCGCGCCCGCCGCCGTGAGCGTGCCGGTTTTGTCGAATACCACGGCGTCCACCCGCGCGAGGGCTTCGAGGACGTGCGGGTTTTTCAGAAACACATTGCGGCGTGCCAGAACCCGCTGCGCCGTGCCCAAGGCGAAGGGGGCCGCTAGCGCCAGCGCGCACGGACACGCCACAATCAGCACCG
>JANOHH010000022.1:0-13120 GCA_031406395.1 Verrucomicrobiota bacterium
GCTCGCGTCCTCGCGAGCCGATCGTGTATAATACCAAAGTGGCGGCTCGCGGTTACGCTCGCCCCACCTTGAGCGTTTGGTGAGGCGAGCGTCCCCGCGAGCCGTTTATGCTTCAGTGCAAACTCGCGCTTCCAGTAGGAAATCCAAGTTTCAATCGCGAAATGCAAATCGTGCCGTGCACAGAAGCAATGAAGATGATCCGGCATTAGCAGGTAATCGCCAACTAGCCACGCCTTCGCTTCCGACCAGGTTTGGTGAAGCAACCGATGCGCGGTCTCGTTGGCCAACCAAGGATCGCGGTTTTCAGTCGTTACCGTGAGCAGGACGATGCTCGATTGACAGAGGTTGATGTGAACGCCAGGTGATGGGTTCTCCCGATGCGGAAGTTCATCATCCGGCGTATTCGGCATGGGCAAAAGTTACAGAGAAGTTTGTTGGAACGGAAGGCTCGTCAGTAGCCTCGCCCCACCGGGTGAAAGCAGTTACGTTGACGCCATTAACACTTTGAACCACATCCGCAATTTCCTGCGCCTTGATGATCGGCTGGCCACGAGTGGCATGCCGGAGCCGGACGATTTTGCCGCACTGCGAAAGGCGGGCTTCGAGGTCGTCATCAACCTCGCGTTGCCCACGTCCGACAACGCCCTCCCGAACGAACGCGAACTGGTTTCCGCGCAGGGCATGACTTACGTCCACATCCCGGTGAAGTTCGACGCCCCGCAGCCGGCCGACTTCGAGCGGTTCGAGAGAGAGATGGACGCTCGCGTCGGACAGAAGGTATTCGTGCATTGCGCGGCGAACATGCGCGTTTCAGCGTTTGTCTTCCTGCATCGCCTCACTCACGGCGCGGACCGAGCGACGACGGAAGCTGATCTCAAGAAAATCTGGCAGCCGGACGGCGTGTGGCGGGAGTTTGTGAATCAACGCCTATCCAGCCTTGGCCAACCGCCTTTGTGATCAAGGGCTGGCTGCGCGCTGTTCATTGCCCCGCAGGTCTCGTTCGTAGCAGTAGAGGGAATCTTCGGTGCGGATGAAAATGCGACTCCCGTCCAGCACCGGAGTGCCGAAAATTTTCCCGTCGAACTTGTGCGAGGAGATCACCCGCCAGTCTGGCTCGTCGGCGACCACGCTCACCACGCCGGCTTCGCTGGCAAAATAGACCTTCCCATCGCCGGCGACCGGCGAGGCGTAGTAATTCCCAGGGCCGGGCAGCCGCTCTTCCGATAACAAACGCCCGCTCGCGGCCTCCACTCGGGTCACGATTCCGCCGTCCTTGACCATCCACAGCACGCCGTTGCGAACGAGCGGTGTTGGCACGTACGGTGCGCCGCGGCGGTATTTCCAAAGGACGGCTTGGTCCGTGAGATCGCCGTGGCCCGTCGGCTTGATCGCCAGCACCGCATTGTCTGCGCGACGAAACACCTCGGCATGCCGCTCCCACTCCGCCTGATCGAGCAGGCCGTCCTGGTCCAGGTCCATCCGGGTGTAGCGCTCGAGGACCGCGCGGTCGGCGACCTCGTCCTTGGAGAGTTTGCCATCGCTATTCTTGTCCCATTTTTCCAAGGCGATCTTCCAGGTATCGAGGGTCAGTTTTGCGCCTACATCGCCACCCGGTGACCAGGACGCCATGAAAATCGTGTCCCCCAACGGTACGGGTGCGGGGATGACGATGCGCGCAAGCCCGTTGACCCACCAAAGCTTTTCGCCGTTGGCCGGGTCGTAGCCGGCGAGTTGAATTGCGCCGGCCACCAGCAGTTGTTTGCGGCCATTGGTTGTCCAGACCATGGGCGTGGCGTAACTCCGTACGGCATCCGGGCGCGGAGTTTTCCAGACGATTTTCCCAGTGCGCGCGTCGAGGGCGATCAGGAAACTGTCAACGTCATGATCTTCGCAGAGAATAACCTTGTCCTCCACGAGCATGGGCGAACTGCTCGCGCCATATTCATCGCGAAACGGACCGAGGGCGTGCTCCCACAGCTTGCGCCCCTCAAGGTCATAGCAAATCAGCCCGTAACTGCCGAAGAAGACAAACACGCGTTCGCCGTCGCAGGCGGGTGTTGCCGCGGCCGGACTGCCCATCGAGGGATGGATTTCCTCGATGTATTTCGCGGGAGCTTTCTGCTTCCAGAGCACCTTACCGCTATCTACATCAATGGCCATGGTGGCGAGTTCACGGTCTGCCGCGCGGTACGTGGTGAGAAAAATCCGGCCGTTCGAGACGATTGGCGTGGATTGCCCGGAATCCACGCGGGTGCGCCAACGGAGCTTGGTTGGCGCGTCGAAACGGTCGGGCAACGGGCTGGTGCTGGTGCGAGAAATCCCGCCATCCGACCGGAAGAAGGTTGG
This sequence comes from Verrucomicrobiota bacterium, assembly GCA_031406395.1. GTDB lineage: Bacteria > Verrucomicrobiota > Verrucomicrobiia > Limisphaerales > JADLHS01 > JADLHS01. The sequence continues at coordinate 2,347 of JANOHH010000022.1, forward strand.
GGGGCTTTGAAGGTCGGCCAAGCCAATGTTCGCGGCGACGGTTAGCGGCACCAGGAACAAAAGATTTTTCAGGATGGAACGCATGTTGGTTGTGCTGGCGCGAATGGTTATCCAAGCCGGGGGTACAGTGCAACCATCGAGCAGAAGCCTTCGACCGGGAGTGGTCGGGGAGGATTGGTCTCGGGCTGCGCGCAAAACTGGCGCCGGTCTGACTGCTCCCCCGGTTGCAATCATGCTCTGGGGTTGCCTTCGTGCTGGGATTGCCGGATGGTATGCCCGGATGAAGTTGCGGAAAGGCCACCGCACGGTGAGCGCCCGGCTTGATCCCGAGGAAGATCGAATCATGGAAGTTTATTTTGAAAATCTGACCGATGAGAACGCGTCCCTGAACCAACTGTCCGAAGACGTGTCCGTGCTCTTGCAGGAAGCCGAGACTTTGATTCAGGCCAGCAGCGCCAACCTGTCGAAAGAATCCAAAGCCCAACTGGAATCCGCCTTGGCGCGGATGAAGGCCCAGGGCGAGCGGATCAAGCAACAGGCGCTACTCGGCGCCCACGCCACGGATCGGGTCATTCGTAAGTATCCCTACCAGTCCATGGGCGTGGTGTTCGGGTTGGGCCTCGTTCTCGGCGTGCTCCTGCGTCGGAGGTAAAGCCAAGCCACCAAGAGCACAGCCGAAGGGCTGCGGTTTGGACGGGCGACCGTCTCCCAAGCCGGACATGCTCGGGTCCACCTTTCGACCCAGTGCATCCACTTGGGGTTCATTCAGAATTGCCGGATGGAAGAGCATAAACAATTTCATGTGGTCGTGCTAGGCGCGGGCTTCGGCGGCTTGGCGTTCTGTCAACACTTCCGCCGCCCCGACACGCGCATCACCGTTGTTGACCGCACCAACCATCATCTGTTTCAGCCGCTGCTTTACCAGGTGGCGGCGTGCGGTCTGTCCGCGCCGGAAATCGCGCAACCCATTCGTGCCATTCTTTCCCATCGCCCCGACATCACGGTGCTGTTCAATCAGGTCGTGGATTTCGATCTCGCGCAGAAAAGGGTGCTGCTGGAAAAAAGTGAGCTGACCTATGACTATCTCGTGATCGCGCTGGGTGGTCAGACCGGCTATTTCGGTCATCCGGAGTGGGAACAATTCGCACCCGGCCTGAAAACCCTCGATGACGCGCTCCGCATTCGGAGCAACATTCTGCTCGCGTTTGAAAGGGCGGAGAACGAAACCGACCCAACCGAACATGAGATGCTCATGACCATCGTGATTGTCGGGGGCGGACCGACGGGGGTGGAACTTGCCGGGGCGTTCGCTGAACTGACGCGCACGGTTCTAAACCGCGATTTCCGGCGCATTGATCCCACGCAAGCGCGTATCATCCTGATCGAAGGTTCGCCCACTGTGCTCTCGCACCTCCCTCCGGATCTGTCGGCCAGCGCGCAACGCCAGCTCGAAGCCCTGGGGGTGCAGGTCCGCAATTCCATTCACGTCAAAGAAATTCGCGGTGGCGAAGTGGAACTGGCCAACGGGGAAATAATTCGCGCGGGGAATGTTCTTTGGGCCGCGGGCATTTCCGCCACGCCGTTGACGAAGAAACTCGGCGTCGAACTGGACAAGGCCGGGCGGGTGAAAGTGAATGCTGACCTCAGCGTGCCGGGCCAGCCAGAAGTTTTTGCCGTGGGCGATCTCGCCTTGGTGTTACAGGAAAATGGCAAACCCGTCCCCGGCGTTTCGCCCGCCGCGATGCAAATGGGTAAGCACGTCGCCAGAATCGTGGAAGCCGAGATCGATTCCGACGCCAAGTCGGCGGCGCGCCCGGCCTTCAAGTATTGGGATAAGGGCACCATGGCGACGATCGGCCGTTCCGCGGCGGTCGCATGGATTGGCCGATTCAAATTCTCCGGCTGGTTCGCGTGGCTGGCGTGGCTCTTCATCCATCTAATTTTCCTGGTTGGCTTCCGCAACCGCATCGCGGTGTTATTCCAGTGGACTTACTCGTACTTTTCCTACAAGCGCAGCGCCCGCATCATCACCTACCTGCCGCCGGAGAAAAGCCGCCAGCAACCGTAACTTCCGAAACCGCTGAGGGCGGACTCCGGCCTTGGCGGATAGCCGGCGGTCAGGTTGTCCGCCCCGGATGGTTGAGCACCTCCAACGCGCGCAACGCCGCGGCGCTGCGGGTTTCCACGCCGAGGGTTTGGAAAATCTCCAGCAGGTGCTTCTTCACCGTGGATTCGCTGATGCCCAGGATGCACGCGATGTCACCGTTGGTTTTCCCTTGGGCGACCCAAAGCAAGGCTTCCGCGACGCGCGGGGTGAGCCCGAGTTTGAGCAGTGGTTCAAATGAGGAGAAGTCGGGTTTGAACTCGCGCTGGGCTTGTTGTTCGGCCCGGAGCAGACGGGCGTGGATCGCTTCCAACAAGTCCAGCCGCGCCACCGGCTTGGTCAGGTAATCATCGGCCCCGAGATTCATGCCGCTACGCAAATCCTCCTTCTCGCCTTTGGCGGTCAAAAAAATAAACGGGATGGAAGCGGTGTTTTCGTCCCCACGCAACGCTTCGAGTACGCCGTGGCCGTCGAGTTCCGGCATCATCACGTCGCACAGGATCAAGTCCGGCTTGTCGCGGTGGACGGCGGCAAGCCCGGCCCGGCCATTCTCGGCGCCGACGGGCTGAAATTTTTCGAGTTTTAGAATTGTCAGCAGATTGCGCCGCATCTCCGGCTCATCTTCAATGACCAGTATTTTTTTCATGCTAAATGCTGTGAGTTGGCCACAAACAGCGGCAATTGCACGGTGACAATGGTCCCGCGACCGACTGTGCTTTCCACTTGGATGGTTCCACGATGCAATTCAACGCATCGCTTCACGATCGTCAGTCCCAAACCGGTGCCGGGGACGCGACTGGCATTGCCTCCGCGATGAAATGCGCTAAACAGCCGGGCCAAGTCCGCCTCGGGAATGCCCATGCCCTGATCGCGGATGCGACAGACGGCACGGTCACCGTCGCGTTCGATTTCGAAATGTACTGTGCTGCCGATGGGGGAATATTTCACCGCATTGGCGAGGAGGTTGGTGAAGACATGTTGCAACAGGCGCTCGTCCGCGAAGGCGGATTGCGCGTCGGCGGGGCTGGATATCTGGACCGGGCATTTATTCTGGGTCGCAGACTGAACTTCAGCCACCAGTCGCCGGCAGAAGGCGGAGAAATCCATCGCAGCAGGGTGAAAATCCATCCGGCCAGCCTCCACCATGCTGAGCACCAGTACTTCTTCCATTAAATCGGCCATGCGCCGCGTGTTTTTTTGAATGGACTGCAATTGTTCGCGGCGATCCTCCGGCGCCAGCTGGTCGAGATAGTTTTCCAGAATCTCCGCCGAGGACATGATGACCCCGAGCGGTGTCCGAAATTCGTGCGACACCATTGAAACGAAATTACTTTTGAGTTGGCCCAGCTCCTTTTCGCGCGCGAGCGACCGGATCAGTTCCGCTTCCGCCTGCTTGCGCTGGGCGATGTTGTTGACCGCCGCTTGAATGATCTGTTTCCCGCCCCAGCGAATGCGGGTGAGAATGACTTCCACCGGAATATCCTCACCGTCCTTGCGTCGCGCCACCCATTCAAAGCGCGCCTGACCGTGAGTGAGGCACGCTTGAATGTAATGTTGCGCGAGGGTCGCGGTCTCCCCGCCATTGGGTTGGGTCGGCGGGGAGGTCTTGCTCGGATGCAGGCCAATCAACTCGCTGGCCGAACTATAGCCAAGCATGTGGACGATGGCCGGATTCACCTGGAGATACTGATGTTCGTCATGCAGCATCACGCCCTGACTGGAAGCCTCGAACAAGGCGCGGAATTTTTCCTCGGATTCGCGTAACGCCTCCTCCCCCTGTTTGCGTTGGGTGATGTCTTCCACAATCCCCCAAATTTCGTCCGCGCCGCCGGGCGCTTTGACCAGCATGCCATTGATGACGATGGGAACGCGGTGGCCGTCGCGATGGAGATAGTCCTTCTCAAAGGGTCCGAAGCGACCCGATTGCTGCAGCGTGGTCAAGATGGCCAATTCCTGGACCTCGTACTCGCGCGGCGTGACGTCCCAATAACTCAGCGCCAGCACGTCGGCCGGCTCCCGCCCGATGATCCGGGCAAATGCGTCGTTTACTTGGAGGAAATGCCCATCCCAACTCACCCGCGCCATGCCGAGCGGCGACAGGGCGAACAACGCCTTGAACTTCTCCTCCGATTCACGCAGCAACTGTTCCGAATGGGCCCGGTGCGATTCTTCCAGCGCCACCGAAACCATCGCGGCCAACGACGAAGCAAAATCAATCTCCTCGGCCGACCACTCGCGGGCCAGGCCGACGTGCTCGTGACAAACCACCCCCACGACCTCACCGCGCACCCAGACTGGCACGTCGAGCAACGACGTGATGCCCAAGGGCTGCAGATAATTCCCCACGAGGCCGGAGGTCGCCGGATGTGTCTCGACATCCCCGGCAGCGATCGGGCGTTTGAGCGCGAGTGCGGTAAAATATGCCGGAGCGCTCGCCGCACTCAGACGCGTGCCTTTGAATCCTTCTTCCACCGTATTGCTTGGGCTCCGGTGCAATAATTCACAGACCAAGGCGGAATCATTCTCCTGCAACGACCAATAGCTGACGCGCGCAACTTCCAAGGTCGTCGCGGCTTGGGAGGTTATTGTGCGCAGCGCCCGGTCAAAATCGGATTTGCCGGCGCGCGCCAGTTGCAAGAGCACGTCGCGGTGCCTTTGGATCTGTTCACTCCTTCGCCTCAGCGCCGCCTCGACCCGTTTGTGCTCGGTAGTATCAATGATGCTGGCGCGCAGCAGATTTTTGCCGCCCGCGGGCAGGCGAATCAAGCGCACCTCGGTCGGTATCATCCGGCCGGAACGGTGCTGGTGCAGCCATTCGAAAGTGGGGGTCTTTCCCACGAGCGCCTGATTGATCCAGGTCCGGGCCGCCTCCGCCGAACGGCGGCCATCGGGCTGAAACTCCGGACTCACCTCCGCCGGACTGAGCCGCGTCAGCTCCTCGGGCCCGCAGCCGTAGAGCTCCTGCGCATGCACGTTGGAACTGAGAAATTTTCCCGTGTCGCCATCGAACACCACAATTGCCTCCGGCGCATGGTCCACAATCGTTCGCAACCGCGCTTCGCTCGCGGTGAGTTCCGCCGTGCGCTCGGCGATGCGTTGTTCGAGCGAGGCGTTGAGGTTCAGGATTTTAGCTTCGGCCTGTTTGCGTTCGGTAAGATCGCGGGAAACCGACAGGAGCAATGGCTGGTCGCCACCGCGAATCACGGTGAGCACGATTTCAACGGGGAGTTGCACGTCATCAAAACGATTGATCACCCACTCGAAGCGGTGGCTGCCGTGCTTGAGTGCGAGCTGAATCATCGTAGCGACTTTGTCCGCGCTCAGTGAACCGTCCGGCTGATGTTCCGGCGAGATAAGGATGGGATTGGTGCCCAGCAACGCCGCCTTGCTCGGCGCGCCGGTGAGCCGGACGGAAGCCTCATTGACATCGAGGAATGCACCGGTCTGGGGATCCTGCAGCGTCATCGCATCCGCGCTTCGTTCAAACAACAAGCGGAACATGGATTCATTCTCCCTGAGCTCCGCCTTCGGGGCACTGGGTCTTTCGGTCCATTGTCGCTTTGCCGATGGGTCGCTATTCATGTCGTCGTGAAACTGAAATTGAATTTATCACTGACCGCCGCGCCAGCGCAACGCTGCGCCCAACCGGTTAAAACGGAAACTCAAACTATGAACCTCCACCCCCCCACCGCCGTAATCGGCGCCGCCCGAAAAAATTCACCGCTCGACTGGTTGACCGCTCGCGCTGTCAAGCCGGTCCGGATCCCGCCACCAATCATCGCGGCGCGGCCGGTTTTTCGCGGCGACAAATCCTACCTGCGCGCGTTGCACGCCGCTGAAATGGAAATCTGGAACGCGCGCATCAAACTCCCGGCGCTAATTGCTTTGCTGTTTGCGATGCTCAATGCGGCCGCACCGTGAAACTCAACTAAACCGTCAAACCACCCATCCTAACAAACAATACCTATGAAAATGAAATACCTGTTCCTCACCACGATCCTGGCCGGCGGCGGCGCGCTGTTGCTCCTCGGCAATACACCCCCGGCGAAGACCACTCCGCAAACACGCGTTCAACGCGGCGAATACCTGGTCAAATTTGGCGACTGCACGGCTTGTCACACCCCCTTGAAGTTTGGGCCGAGCGGTCCGGAGCCGGACCTGGCGCGGTTTCTCTCCGGCCATCCCGAAGGCACCCAGTTGCCGCCGCCAGACTTGAAGCCCGGGCCATGGTTTGCCGCCACGGCCGGCATGACCGCGTGGACGGGGCCTTGGGGAATTAGTTACGCCGCCAATCTGACGCCGGACACCAATACCGGTTTGGGCATCTGGACGGCAGACATGTTCATCCGCACCATGCGCACTGGAAAACACATGGGCGCCGGACGCCCCATCCTGCCGCCGATGCCCTGGCTGGCGGCGGCGGCGTTGAGCGATGATGATCTCAAGTCCATCTTCGCCTATCTGCGCAGCCTTCCCGCCATCACCAACCATGTGCCGAACCCGCTCGGGCCTGACGGCCAACCCATCTTTAGCGAGTAAAACCATCAACCTATTCAAATCAATACCATGAATGCACTGTCACTCCCTGAATCCCCAGTTGCGTTGCATCCGGGGAACGAAACCACCCACGCCCGCATTGCGCCTCGGCCCCCAAAGCCGTTGGCCCCCACCCCAGATTACATTCTGCAAACCGGCCTCGGTTTTTGGGCCGCAAAAACTTTGCTCAGTGCGGTTGAATTGGGCGTGTTCACCAAGCTCGCGCAAGGCCCGCTGGACGCCGCAACCCTCCGTTTGCAACTTGGGCTCCATGAACGCAGCGCCCACGACTTCATTGATGCGTTGGTCGCGCTGCGTTTTCTGGAACGGCGCGACGGTCAATACGCGAACACAACGGAGAGCGATTTGTTTCTCGACTGCAACAAACCCTCGTACGTCGGGGGAATTCTGGAAATGTGCAACGAACGACTGTATGGCTTTTGGGGTTCGCTTACCACAGCGTTGCGCACCGGCCAACCGCAGAACGAAGGGAAAACGGGTGACGACTTTTTCGGCAAGCTCTACGGATCGCCGGACAAGTTGAAAGGCTTTCTCAAGGCCATGACCGGGCTAAGCCTCGGGACGGCACGGGCCATCGCGGAAAAATTTCCGTGGGCGGAATATCGCACCGTGGCCGACGTCGGCGCGGCGCAAGGGGCTGTGCCGGTGCATTTGGCGCAGGCCCATCGGCATTTGGAAGCAATTGGCTTCGATCTGCCGGTCGTGCAGCCAATCTTCGAGGAATACGTCCAGACTCACGGTGTGGCCAACCGCGTCCGCTTCCGCTCCGGTGATTTCTTCAAAGACCCGTTGCCCAAGGTGGACGTCATCATCATGGGTCACATTCTTCATGATTGGAATCTGGAGCAGAAGCTGCGGCTGATGCAAAAGGCGTATGACACCTTGCCCGAAGGCGGAGCCTTTATCGTGTATGAAGCGCTGATTGACGATGACCGCCGCGAAAATGCCCTGGGCCTGTTGATGAGTCTCAACATGCTCATCGAAACGCCGGGCGGGTTCGACTACACCGGCGCGGATTGCCAGGAATGGATGCGCGCCGTTGGCTTCCGTGCAACGCGCGTCGAACCCCTCATCGGCCCGGACTCCATGGTGATCGGCATCAAATAGAAGATCGCGTACCGGGCAGAGTGGCGTCGCTGGCGGCCTTAAACGGATTCCGCTCTGGCGCTTCGTCATGCGTCACCGCGCCGAGGACGCCACGCATGATCCAGTTCATTGCCGGCACACGATGGCGCAACCAGACGGACATTGGCTCGGGCTTCGCACCGAGGGCGGCCTTGGGTTCGAGGGCGGTGCGACCGAGCGACAGTGATTTGCAACCCCACGAAATCGCATCCGCAATCGTCGCGTGCAGGAGCCGCAGATAGATCGGCAAGCCTTCCGCCGCCGCTGTGCGATCAAACCCGATGTAGTAGGCGATGGCCGTGTCGCCGTCGCGCAAGGTGGTGACGAAACCCAGCAACTCGTCGCCGCGCCGCGCTATTGTGCAGCGGAAGTGGTCGCGCAAGGAAACCGCCAGTGCGGGAATGAATTTCGGCGGCAACGTCACCAGCCGCACGGAGGCGTTCTGGTGCACCGCGAGATACAGTTCGTGCAACCGGTTCGCGTGCGGCGCGAGATCGGTCAGCGTTTCCATTGTGCAACCTGCCGCCGTCAACTTCTTGACCTGATCCTTCGCGTTGCGCCGATACTTGGCGTCCAACGCACCGAGATAATCATCGTAGCTGCGCCAGGCGGGCTGGATGGCGAGCACCATGTTCGGTTCGGTTGCCATCGGGCGATAACTGAACCGCCGCAACGCCTCCAGGCCCGACTCACGTTCAGTGATGTCCTTGACGAGCACGAGATTCGCCTGTCGCAGCAAGCGTTCCGCGCGGCGGATGCGATACAACGCCTCAGCCACGCCCGGCCAGAGCGCGGCGGGATGCTCGCCCGCCGCGAACGCGATGCCGTGAAAACCCCACGACATTAGATTCCCCGCCACCAGCAATCGCTCGTTGAGCTTGGCTGTCGCCAGCTTAGCGGCGGGCGCGAGGGCGCGCTGCAAGGAACTGAGCGCCGGGCTCCGGCTCTTTTCCGCGTTGTGAACGTGCTTGCCGGTCACGGTGACGATCTGCACCGCCACAGCGGCCACCGGTTGGTTCTCGCGGAAAACCAGCGCATAGCGTGGGACGACATTGTCCGGGCCGTGCCGCTCGATGACGCGCAGCACATCGCGGCGCAGGAAGAGACTGCCGTTCGCCGCGACCACATCCCACGCGGCCTCGTTGAGGAAATCAATCCGGTCGGCAAACGCGAAATGGAAACCGCTCGGGCGATGGCGTTCCTCGTGACGTTCGCGCAACCCGCGCAACGTGGTCGCGACCTGCTTCAGCGGGTTTCGGGAATGGTTGGGATTGGACATGAAATTTCAAGGAGTCAACACAGGCCAACCGTGCAAGTCAATGAGTCGCGGAGCGACGCGTGGAAATCAACCAGCCACGGAGGGCTGGTTTCGGCAGAAAAGATAGGATCCTTCCCGCGAGGGATCATGGAATTGTGTGAAGGTTTTCCGGCGTCCCTTTAGGATGCGGGGTTTAGGGGCGTTTTTCAGCCACCTTGTGGCTGGCTAATTTCCGGTGGTCACGTTCGGGACGAACAAACAACGATGCGTGCTGCCCGTGCTGTCATGGCACCCGATGTATTGGCAGAAAGGACGGAGCGAAAATTGAAATAATTGCAATAACCGGACTCACCCAAAAGCGGTGTCGCCACAGGCTATTGATGGCTGCGCCATTTTTGGTAAAAGCCGTGACGAACAAGAGCAGGTATCCGTAGGCGAGAAAATCAAACAGCGCCGCCAAACAATACACGCCCAACCAAGCCACCCACGAAATGGACGCTCCTGTTGATTCACGCAGAACATAAATCAGAGCAATTATGAAAAGAAAATGTCCCAGCCAAAAAGTAGCCGCGATGGGGCGGAGAACTTTTGGCAAATTCGGCTGTCTCATTGCAACTTCTGGCATCGGAGGAATTCTGCCAGTGACACTTCTGGTATTCAGAATCAACACAACATACATCCCTTCCAGCAGGCATATCGACACGACAAGCAACCATGATGCAATTTGACCCGAGAGACCCAATTTCTGGATTTCGTCAATCTGAAGAAAACATATCAAGATAGCGCTGACAGCCAACGCCGCGCCGAGAACTCTGCCAGCAATTCCTTCAACCGTTTCAAGGATATGTTCCGGAAAGCCTTTCACGGTCAATTCACTTCGGCATCTGCAAACCGATCTTGTCCGCCGCCTGCGCCACGTCCTTGTCGCCGCGACCAGAGAGGTTCACGATGATGAGGTTGTTCAGCGCGGGTTGCATGGTTCGGCTATGCCCAAGTCCCGGCAGATTTTCCGGGCCAGAAATTTATTGATCTCCGTGTGGCGCGGAACGGCGGAGCGAAGATTCCGCGCCGGGTTTCCCCACCAGGAATGATTGCCTCCCTCCCGGATGAGAACGCAACCCTGAGTCGTCAGATGTCGGATTAGTTCCCGCCGTTTCACACGAGGATGGCGGCCTCTTCGAAATCGTTTTGCGCAGCGGAACGGGCGTCTTCCCGGTTGAACTCCAGGGCTTCCTTCAAGGCTGAGCGCAGATTCTTCATCAGTTCAGCGCGGGTTTTGCCCTGGCAATTCACGCCCGGGATTTCCTCCACCCAGCCAATCCACCAGCCGTCGTCCTGTTTGATGACTGCATTGAACGTGCGTTTCATGGCGTGAATCTAGCCTTTTACTTCGGCATCTGCAAACCGATCTTGTCCGCCGCCTGTGCCACGTCTATGTCGCCGCGACTATTTCTTGAGCATCAGCAATTCAGACACATTCACCGTTACATCCGGGAATGCTTGTGGGCTGGCCTTGTCGCCCGTGCCCAGGACCTTGGTTGCGCCGTAGCCGCTGAAATGCGGTTCGCGGTGAATTTCGACGGTGCCGTTGTTAAGATTGATAATCCAAACCTCGGGAATGCAGGAAGAAAATTAGAAAAAGAAAAATGTGTTTTCGATCCTTCACTAAAAGAATTGACAGAAGCTGCACAAGCCGCAGGGTTTGAAATCACAGAAACAGATGAAAAAGT
>JANOHH010000946.1:0-4649 GCA_031406395.1 Verrucomicrobiota bacterium
CCGCAGATCACGGGATTCAAATTTCCCGGCCTGACGAATCCCCCGGCTCCCGACACCCTCGCCTTTCCCAATCAACTCCAAAGCATCGTCATTCGCGGCGACCGGGCCTACCTGCCGAACATCGCCGCGTCGCCCACCGGCCCGCTGCGATTCAACCTCGACACCCACGCCTTCGTCAACCAGATCGGCGCGGTCAACAGCGCTAGCCCGACCGACGCGGGCGCGACCAACCTCCACCTCGGCGCGCGCGATCCCGAGCCGGGCAAGCGTAAGCTATTTTTCTCCAATCCCTGGGCTATCGCGTTCACCAGTCAGAGCGGCGCGGGCAGCGCCTATGCAGTTTCGGCCGGGAGTGATGTGCTCGTGAAACTCAATGTGGACCCCGCCGGCAACCTCAACTTTACCACCGACAGCGACACCACGCGTTACATTGACCTGAACGACCCGACGCTGCCGGCCACCAGCGGCGTGAACGCAGGCAAGAACCCGCAGGGCCTCGCCATCAACAGCACGGGCACCCGCGCCTATGTGGCGAATTTTGTTTCCCGCAACGTCTCCGTCGTGGGCTTGACCAACGATACCGTGATCGCCACCGTGCAAACTTCCGATTTGCCGGCGCCCGGTTCGGCCGGCGAAACCAATCTCGTCGGCGCGGAAATGTTTTTCTCATCGCGCGGCAACTTCGATTCAATTCCTGGCACGAACTCGTTGCGCGACCGCCTTTCCAGCGAAGGCTGGCAGAATTGCGCGAGTTGCCACTTCAAAGGCCTCACCGACGGCGTCATCTGGCAGTTCGCCGCCGGCCCGCGCAAAAGCGTACCGCTCAACGCCACGTTCAGCCCGCACAATCGCACCCAGCAACGCGTGCTGAATTACTCGGCCATCTTCGATGAAGTCGAGGACTTCGAGGCCAATATCCGCAACGTCTCCGGGCCGGGCTCGTTGAGCGGTGGAGCACTGGACCCGAACCACGGCCTGCTCATCGGCGACAGCGGCGACCTCAACGTCGCGCCCAGCGCCGTCAACGCGTTCGCACTGGCCAACGCCAACCGCCAGCAAGTGACCGTGACCCTGCCCGGCAGCGCGAACAAAGTGCCGGCCCTGACCGCCTTGCGCGAATGGGTACGCAACGCGGTGCGCACGCCCAACAGTCCGGTGGATGGTTTGCCGAACCATCCGTTCCCGCAGGACATCAAGGATGGTCGCACGCTCTTTTTGAACGCCGGCTGCGCCAGTTGTCACGGCGGGATCAATTGGACGGTCAGTGTGAAAGACTTCACCTCACCGCCGTCTGCTGGGGAAGGCTTCACGATCACCGAGCGCAATCCCACGAACTTCGTTGGCAATCCGGTCGGGGCGCAGTACCTGAACCGCTTCCTGCGCAATGTGGGTTCCTTCAACCTCGGCGTGCCCGGCCAAGGCAACCCGCTCGGGAACAACATTGGTGCGGATGAGAAGGCCGCCGCCGCGGTGTCCTTGGGCGCATTGCAACCCGCGCAGGACGCGCTCGGCATTGACTACAACAACGACGGTCGCGGGATTGGTTTCAACGTGCCCTCATTGCTCGGCCTCTACGGCGTGCCGCCCTTCCTGCACAACGGCGCGGCTGAGTCACTCGCCGCCGTGGTGGCCGACGTGAAACACCGCACCGACAATGGCCGCCTGCCCGACCTGTTGAGCAACCCGAACGACCAGATGAAAGTGGTCACCTTCCTCGAATCCATCGACCTGACCACCGTGCCGTTCGTGCCCATTCAGATAACCCGGAGCGGTTCGACTGTGATCCTCACGTTCGATTCTGTCAACGGTGTGTCCTATGGCATCGAAGCACGCACCAACGTCCTCGGCCCGGCGACGGTGATCGGGAGTGTCATCGGCAACGGCCAAAGCCTGAAAGTGACGAACCTGATTAACAGCACGACACGCTTCTTAAGGCTCGTGGCTCCGTGAGGCGCAGCGGCTTCTCGTTGGCGACCGGTGATTCGCGAGTCAAGTCCAGTCAGTCAGGACTGACATTTGTGTAAAGCATCGAGCCAAACGGGTTGGCGCAACCGCCCCACATCTTTGGAAAGGGGTTCTTGATATTGACACATGGAAGCGGCGTGGACCACTCTCCCGTCATGGCCCGCAAGTTGAGAGTCGAGGATCCCGGCGCAAGCCCATCCCAACGATGAGATACGTTGCCGGAATTCTCCTGGTGCTCCCTACGCTGACGTTGTCGGCGGTGGCGGCGGATCGCGCGGCCATCCCCAACATCATCATCGTCCTGACGGATGACCAGGGTTACGGCGATTTCTCCTGCCACGGCAATCCGATTCTCAAGACTCCGAATCTCGACCGGTTGCACGACGAAGGCCGGCGCTTCACGGATTTTCACGTCAGCCCGACGTGCGCGCCCACCCGCTGCGCGTTGTTGACCGGCCGGCATGAGTTCAAGTCCGGCGTTACCCACACCGTCTTCGAACGCGAACGCATGAGTCTAAAGGCAACGACGCTGGCCCAGGTTCTTCAATCCGCGCGCTATACCACCGGCATTTTTGGCAAGTGGCATCTCGGCGACGAACCCGACCACTGGCCGGACAAGCGCGGCTTCGATGAAATGTTCATCCACGGCGCGGGCGGCATCGGACAGTCGTATCCGGGCAGTTGTGGCGATGCGCCGGGCAACAAGTATTTTGATCCCGTCATCCTGCACAACGGAAAGTTCGAGCGGACCAAAGGCTACTGCACGGACGTGTTTTTCGGCCAGGCGCTCAAGTGGATCGAGGCGCAGAACTCGGCGCGGAAACCTTTCTTCGCTTACATCACCCCCAACGCGCCGCACGCGCCGCTGGTCGGGCCGGAGGAATACGAGAAGCTCTACGCCGGCAAAGTGCCGACGAACACGGCGAAGTTCTTCGGTATGATCGCCAACATTGATGACAACGTGGGCAAGTTGCTCGCGAAGCTGAAGGACCTGGAAATCGAGCGCGAGACTTTGGTCATCTTCATGAACGACAACGGGGGGACGGTCGGTGTGCCGGTGTTCAACGCCGGTATGCGCGGGAGCAAAGGCACGTCGTGGTTGGGCGGCACGCGCGCGGCCTCCTTCTGGCGCTGGCCGGGCACGCTGGCACCGGGCAACATTGACGCGCTCGCGGCGCACATTGATGTGTTACCGACCTTGGCGGAATTCGCCGGAGTCAAACTTTCCGGTGCGGTTGCCCAACAAGTCGAAGGCCGCAGCCTCGTGCCGTTGCTCCAAGACCCGAAAGCCGTCTGGCCGGATCGCACGCTGGTTACGCATGTCGGCCGTTGGGAGCGAGGCCGGGCGGGGGAATCGAAATATCTGCACTGCAGCATCCGCAACACAAAGTGGCAGCTCGTCTGCGACACGAAAGACGGAAGCCGGCAGTGGCAACTGTTCGACGTGAAAGCCGACCCCAGTGAAACCAAAGAGGTGGCGGCGGCGCATCCCGACGTGGTAAAACAACTCGAAGGGGCGTACGCCCAATGGTGGACCACAATGTTGCCCGGTTTGGAGAACGAATACGCCGTCGGCCCCCAAGAAAATTCGTTCAAGAAAATTTATGAGCAACAATTTGGTGTTGGCCCGGCGAAGGGAAATGGGAAATGATGCTAAGATCTGGCGCTGCTCGTGGTCTCATGCTTGAATGAACTTGCTCAAACCCATTTCCAAAAGTGAAAGGAGAATGAAAACTGCATACGTAAACCTCGCGACCACCCTGATGGTGTGGGCTGCCAAAGCGGCGCCCGCCGAACGGCTGGAGAATCATACCCACAAAACCGTCCTGGTGTTCACCTCGCATCCCGCCGTCGAAACGTTTGCCGTCGGCGGCACGATGGCGTCGCTGGCTAAGAGCCGGAATCAGTTTGTCGGGGTGATCTACACCAGCGACAACAAAGGAAGTTACGATCAGGACAGGACCTCCGAACGGCTGGCGCGCATTCGCAAGGCCGCGGGGGAGGCTTCCTGCGCCGTGCTCGGGTCAGCCGCTACCGCAATTTGCGAAGCTTCCCGCGATAGGCTACCGTTTCGCCATGAGCATCAAGTTCCGCTTCGCCACGGCCGGAATATTTTTCATCATCATGGCTGCAACCTTACTGCGCGCTGATCAGGTGGAGATGCAAAATGGCGACCGCTACAACGGTAAAGTGCTGTCGGTTACCGCGGAGAATGTGGTGTTGGAAAGCGAAGTCCTAGGCAAGATAAACGTGCCGCGCAAGAACGTTGCGAATCTTGCATTTGGCACAAACCCCGCCGCGCCTAGAATGGCGATCAATTTCGCAGCTATTTCCGGGTTGACGAATCGTCCGGTGGTCGTTGCCACGAATAGGCTGGCAAACACGAACGCGGATCTGTCCGCCGCGTTTCGGAATCTGGGTGCGAACACCAATTTTGTCCGGGACATTCGCGAGCAGATGCTGGGGAACAGTCGGGCGGCGGCGAGCAAATACGACGAGATGCTCAACGGCTTGATGAGCGGAAAGATGAACCTGAACGACCTACGCCGCGAAGCCAAGTCATCCGCAGACCAGTTGCGGGCGCTCAAACGTGAGCTCGGCCCCGAAGCCGGCGACTCCCTGGATACGTATCTGGAAGTGCTGGATGGTTTTCTCAAAGAAAGCGCCGCCGAGCCAGCGAGCAC
>JANOHH010001005.1:0-2784 GCA_031406395.1 Verrucomicrobiota bacterium
TCAGCCAGATGACGGACGAAAACATCGTCGCGCTTTGTGACGTGGACACGGCGCATGCCGGCGGGACGTTTCGCCGTTATCCGGATGCGAAAATTTACAAGGACTACCGCAAAATGCTGGCGGAGCAGAAGGATATTGACGCCGTCGTGATCGCGACCCCGGATCATCAACACGCGATCATGGCGATGGCGGCGATCAAAATGGGCAAACACGTCTATTGCGAGAAACCGCTCACGCATACCGTCTGGGAGGCCCGGCAATTGGCCCAGGCGGCGCGCGAACACAAGGTCGCCACGCAGATGGGAAACCAGGGTCAGGCCTCCGAAGAAACGCGGCGGCTGTGCGAATTGATCTGGGACAACGCCATCGGGCCGGTTCGCGAAGCCCATGTCTGGACCGATCGCCCGGCCAACGGTCTGTTCAACGAGTATTGGCCCCAAGGCGTGGAACGATCCAAGGATACTCCTCGCGTACCCGACACTCTCGATTGGGATCTGTGGCTCGGGCCGGCCCCGAACCGACCTTACCATCCGGCCTACCTACCGTTCCGGTGGCGCGGGTGGTGGGACTTTGGTACCGGCGCGTTGGGCGACATCGGTTGCCATGCCTGCGATCCGGTGTTCCGCGCGCTCAAGCTGGGTCAGCCGGTCAGCGTGCAAGCCAGTTCGAGCCGCGTGAACAAGGAAACCTACCCGCTGGCCTCGATGGTCACCTATCAGTTCCCGGCCCGGGGCGAACTGCCGCCGGTGAAGCTTGTTTGGTATGACGGCGGGTTGCGCCCTCCGCGCCCCGAAGAACTTGAAGAGGGCGCGGAGATGGGCGCCAACGGACACTTGTTCATCGGCGACGGCGGCAAAATCTTGTCGGAGAAGCGGGGCTACGCGCTCATTCCGGCGAAGCGGCAGAAGGATTATGGGGTTCCGCCGCGGCAGCTGCCGCGTTCCGTGGGACATTACAAAGAATGGATTGAGGCGTGCAAAGGCGGGAAGCCGGCGGGTTCCAATTTCGACTGGGCCGGCCCGCTGACGGAGGTTGTCTTGCTCGGCAACGTGGCGCTGCGCCAGCAGTTGCGCGAGGAGCTGACCACGAAAAAGTTGCTCTGGGATGGCGACAACCTGCGCTTCACCAATTCCGAAGAAGCGAACAAATCGCTCAAGTGCGAGTATCGAGAGGGCTGGTCGCTGTAATGCGGTCGAAGTGGTAGGGTCAGCGCGCTGGGCTGACCGCCGGCCCGCCGCGTAGAGCGGCGCCGCCTGAACACAAGTAGCCGCTGGGTTTGAGCGGCCCCCGGGCAGGACCGGAACCCTTTTCCGCCTTCATTCCCCCTTCCACAGCAAAGGCGTTGCGCCGCTGCACACGGCGCAGGTCGGTGCAGCGCACCGACCTTACCCCATTCGTATGCGGCAGCCTAGGCGTTCCGGGGTCCGCGGCTGTGCCCAGTCGATCTGTCCGCCAACATTGAACCTTGCGTTTGCAAGCCGTGCCTGTCTAATCGTTCACGCACCAACTAATATGAACACCATGAACTTGAAACCCCTCGCCCTCCTGCTCTGCCTGACCGTTTTCGCGTGCGATGCCACCGCAGCTTTTCGCGCCGGCATTGCCGTCCGCAATGTCACCCCCGATCCGCTGCTGCCGGTGAGCGGCGGGGTCGGCCCTGGTCGCCCGACCACCAAAAAGGAAGGCGAGCTGACCGTGCGCGCGCTGGTCTTTGAGCAGGACGGTACGCGGGTGGCGATTGTGAGCGCGGATTTTCTCGGATTCCCGGCCCTGTTGGGCAATCAAGTACGGTCGGCGGTCAAGGGCATTCCACCCGAAAACATCCTGATCGGCGCCACGCATACCCACAGCGCGCCGGATTGCTACGGATTTCCCGATGGCAAAGGCGGCACATCCAGTGATCCGAAATATCTGGAACTGGTTTGCACGCGCATGGCCGAGGCAATCAATGAAGCGGTTGCAAAGCTGCAACCCGCCCGGCTCAAAGTCGCTACCGGCGAAGCCAAAGGCGCCATCGCCTACAACTACTACGCGCCGCAGTTGTATGATCCGCGTTGCTCCGTGATTCAGGCGTTGGATGCCTCCGGCAAGCCCTTCGCCACTTTGGTCAATTATGCGATTCACCCGGAGGTGCTAGGCAGTGACCGCGGCATTTGTAGCCCGGACCTCATAGGACCGCTGTATGATGAAATCGCCGCGAAAGGCGGCGGGACGGGCATTTTCATGAACAGCGCGCAAGGCGGCATGGTGACGGCGGACAATCGCCGTCCCAACGGCGGTGAAGCCGGCACCTGGGCGGAGTGCCAGCGCATTGGAAATTTGCTGGCGGACGAAGCCTTGCGCATCGTCCAAGGCGCGCCGGAGCAGGTTTCGCCCAAGCTCGTTTGTTCCGCGCGACCACTGACGTTTCCCGTGGACTCGCCGTTGATGCAGGCCCTCTTGAAGGCCTCGCCCAAAGCGGCCGGCGCGGTGGACGGCAAGTTGACCACGCAAATGAACCTGATCAACATCGGCAACGCTCAGATCCTCACCATTCCCGGCGAAGCGCTGCCCAACATCGGCTACTACATCAAGCGACATATGAAGGGGGAGAACAACCTTCTCTTCGGCCTCACCAACGACGCCTTCGGCTACATCCTGACGAAGGTCGACTTCCACAGCTTCCCGCGCTACGACTATGTCTCGCGCACGTCGCTGGGAGAGCTGACGGGCGAGATCCTGATCGAAGCCGCATTGGACCTCGTCGAGCGTTCGTCGCAACCGGATAAATTGAAGTAGGGGGGG
>JANOHH010001020.1:0-6524 GCA_031406395.1 Verrucomicrobiota bacterium
CTGCTCGCGCGACTGGCTGGTCAGCGACTTGATGCCCTCGATGTTGTTGAGTTCCTCTTCGAGCCGCTCGCTGATTTCGGTTTCCACCACCGCCGCGTTCGCGCCCGGATAAACCGTCGTGACGCTGACGATCGGCGGATCAATGTCCGGCAATTCGCGCACCGGCAACTTCAGCAAGGCAATCAGTCCGAAGAACACGATCGCCAGACTCATCATCGTGGCGAGGACGGGTCGCTTGATGCTGATGGTGGAAAGAATCATTTGCGGGCAGGTTCGGCCAGCTTCGCTTCGGTGGCGGCAAATTTGACCGGCATGCCGGGGCCGATTTTTTGCAAACCTTCAACAATCACCCGGTCGCCGGCTTCGATGCCTTCGACGATTTCCACTTTGCCGGCCATGCGGACGCCGAGCTTTACCCTCCAGGGTTGCGCCGTGCTCGCTTGGTCCACGACGAAGACCAGCGCGCCGCCGCCTTCGACCAACTGGCTCAGGGCGGTTTCCGGAATCACGATCGCATTTTCCCGGACCTGCAAGTTCAGTTCGAGATTGGCGAACATGCCGGGCTTGAGTTCCAGCTTCGGATTGGGAATCTCGGCTTTGACCAGCGTGGTACGCGTGTTGGCGTCGACGGCCGGCGCGATAAAATACACCTTCCCATGAAATTGATTCGTGCCAAAAGCCGCCACGGTCAGGTCCAAGGTTTGGCCGAGCCGCAACTGACCCAGAAAACGTTCCGGCACATTCAGCTCCACCTTGATCGGGTCCACGTCCACCAGCCAGGTGAGCAGAGTGTTGCGTGCGATGACCTGGCCGGGGCTGACGTTGCGGGCGCCGATGACGCCGGAAAACGGGGCGGTGATGCGGGTGTCTTTGAGTTCCCGCTGCTTGCGGTTCAACGTGGCCTGGCGCACATCGAAGGTGGCGGCGGCTTGATCGTATTCCGACTGCGAGATGAGTTTTTCCTGGGCCAGCTGACGGGCGCGCTCGAAGTTGGCCTGACCGAGTTTGAAATTGCTTTCGAACTCCGCCACGTCGGCTGCCAGCTTGGTTTCATCCAACCGAATCAGCAACTGCCCCTTCTCCACCTGCTGGCCTTCGCGGAAAAGAATTTCCTGAATGGTCCCGTCAATTTCCGATTTCAGCTCGAGCTGTTCATTGGCCGCAATGCTGCCGACCAGCGCCAGCGATTCCGTCACCGGCTGCCGGCGGGCTTCGACGGCGACGACCTGCATGGTCGGCAGGCCACCCGGCGGACCGCCCGCGCCTGATTTCGGTTTGCAACCGGTCGTAAGTTGAAGGGCGACGAGCGCGATCGTCAGAGCGGTCGCGAGGCGGAAGGACATAGGGCTTGGCATTTCATTTCCTGTGATGAGCGGCGACGCGAACCCCAGGCCGTGGTCCGGGGGAGGGAGGAATTTCATTTGGCCATGACTTCGACTCCTTCCGGGATTTGAGCGTCCGTGGCTGCTTCCAGATCAAAGTCTTGGGCAAAGGCGCCCGGCGCTTCGCCTTGGTGCTGTTTGGCAATCAACACGTAGATCGCCGGAATCACCAGCAGGGTGAAGATCGTGCCGAGCGCCATGCCGGCGACGATGGTGATACCGATGGAATTGCGAGCCGCTGCGCCGGCGCCGGAAACCAGCGTGAGCGGGAAGTGGCCGCAGACCGTCGCAACGCTGGTCATCAACACGGGCCGCAAACGCACCAGCGCCGCCTCGCGCACGGCTTGGAGTTTGGGCAGGCCGCGCCGTTGTTGTTCGTTCGCAAATTCGACGATGAGGATGCCGTTCTTCGCGACCAGGCCGACGAGCGTGACGAGGCCAACCTGCGAATAAATGTTTAGCGTGGTGGTCCAGCCATCGGTGAAAAATCCCAGGCCCTGACCCGGCATCTTGAGAAAGCTGAAGATCAGCGCGCCGAAAATGGCGAGCGGCACCGAGCCAAGCAAAATGATCAGCGGATCGCGGAAGCTGTTGAACTGGGCCGCCAGCACGAGAAAGATCAGCACCAGCGCCAGCGCGAACGCCGGCAGGAATTTATTGCCCTCGGTGCGGAGTTGGCGGGATTCACCGGTGTACTCCAGCTTGTAGCCTTTCGGCAGGATTTTGGCGGCTTCGGTTTCCAGATAGCGCAGCGCCTCATCGAGCGGGCGGATCGCCACGCCGCTGATCTTCACGGCGTTGAACTGCTGGAAGCGGTTGAGCGAGCGCGGGCCGTTTTTCTTTTTCAGCGTGGCAAAGGTGCTGAGCGGCACCAGTTGATTGTTCGGTCCCTTGACGTAAATCGCTTCGAGCTGGCTCGGATTCAGGCGTTCGAGGCGCTTGAGCTGCGGAATCACCTTGTAGCTGCGCCCGGCGAAGTTGAACCGATTCACGAAATTGCCGCCGACGAGCGACGCGAGATCCGCCCCGACGGTCGCCATGTTAAGACCGAGCGAGGACACCTTGTCGCGGTCCATCACGAGTTCGACTTCGGGCTGGTCGGTTTTGGTGTCGATGATCGGCGGAAATGCGAACATGCCGTTGGTGGCACACTTTTCCTTCAACTGCTCGGCGAATTCGAGAATCACCTCCGGCTCGGCCGTGGAGGCGAGGACGAACTCGACCGGAAATTCCCCGCCGCCGGGCAACGCGGGCGGGGTGACGCAGAGCGTGCGGATGCCGGGAATGCCACTGACCTTGGCCTGCAATTCCGGCAAAATCTCGAACACCGTGCGTTTGCGCTCGCCCCAGGGTTTGAGAATTAAGCCGCTGAAGCCGTTGTCCGGAAAAGTCAGTTGAAACGTCTGCTTTGCCTCGGGCGTGCTCATCAATTCGTGGTTGACGGCATCGGTGTAAAAGGTGGTCTGGTCAATCGTCGCATCCGCTGCGGCCCCGACAATGCCGAGGATGAAGCCTTGATCTTCCGCCGGCGCGAGTTCCTTGGGCGCCAACAGGAACATGGGGATCGACAGCAGACTCAACCCAATCCAGACGATGTAAACCGCCGGGCGCGCCGACAACGTGGCGTCCAGGACGCGCGCATACATTTTGCGGAGGCGGTCGAAGCCACGGTTGATTCGACCCGTGAGGCCGTGCTCTTCGCGCCCGGCGTCGAGCAGCTTGGACGCCATGACCGGCGACAGCGTGAGCGCCACGATGCCGGAAATGAACACCGCACCGGCAAGCGTGAAGGCGAATTCCCGGAACAAAGAACCGGTGAGGCCGCCCTGCAAACCAATCGGCGCATACACCGCCGCGAGCGTGATGGTCATTGCGATGACCGGGCCCACCAGCTCCCGCGCGCCCAGCAGCGCCGCGTTCAAGGGAGTTTGGCCGGCGCGAATGTGGCGCTCCACGTTTTCCACAATCACGATGGCATCATCCACCACCAAGCCCACGGACAACACAATGGCCAGCAGCGTGAGCAGATTGATCGTGAACCCAAATATCTGCATCAGGAAGATGGTGCCGATGAGCGAGATGGGAATCGCTACGAGCGGCACGAGCACTGAACGCAGCGAGCCGAGGAACAGAAAGATCACAATGGAAACGATGAACAACGTTTCGGTCAGGGTTTTGATGACTTCGCGGATGGAATCCTGAATGTAATTGGTGGCGTCAAAAGCGATCCGGCCACTGAGACCGCTGGGCAGGTCTTTTTTCACCAGCTCCATTTCGGCCCGCACGCGCTTCATGACATCCAGCGAGTTGGCGTTGGGTAAAACCCAGACGCCCATGAACACCGCCTTTTCGCCGGTGAACCGCACTTCGGTTTCATAATCCTCCGCCCCCAGCACGACATCGGCGACGTCGCGCAACCGGATCAGCTTGTCGCCGGATCGGCGGACCACGAGGTTGCGAAATTCTTCAATGCTCCGCAGGTCGGTGTTCGCGGAAAGATTCACCTGCACGAGCGAGCCCTTGGTCCGGCCGACGGCGGAGAGAAAGTTGTTGGCGGCAAGCGCTTCGCGGATCTGGTTGGGATTGATGTTCAGGGACGCGAGCTGGTCGGGCTTGAGCCAGATCCGCATGGCGAAGGTGCGTCCGCCCAGAATGTCCGCACGCTGCACGCCTTCGAGCGCCGAGAGCCGGGGCTGCACGACGCGCACGAGATAATCGGTGACCTGGTTCGGCTCCAAAATACCGGAGGTGAAACTCAGATAGGCGGAAGCAAACTGCGAGTCAGCGGTTTCAATGTTGATGATGGGCACCTCGGCCTCGGGCGGCAGGTTGTTGCGCACCTGATCCACCTTGGCACTGATCTCCGCCAGGACCTTGGTTGCCTCGTAATTCAACTTGAGCCGCACCGTGATGATGGAGACGCCGAGTTTGCTGCTGGAAGCGATATATTCAATGCCATCCGCGGCGGCGATGGCGCGTTCAAGGGGCGTGGTGATGAACCCCCGGACGAGATCGGCGCTGGCCCCGATGTAGGCCGTCGTGACCGTGATGGCGGAATTGTCGCTGCGCGGATATTGCCGGACATTGAGCGAACGGATGGCCTGAAAGCCGGCGATCAAAATCACTAGGTTCACCACGAGGGCGAGCACAGGCCGGCGAATGAACAGATCAGTGAAGGACTTCATGCGCGTAGCTTGGGGATTAGCTATCCGCCGGATTCGGCGTCCGGGTGGACTTGGGGCTCAACTCGTTGTTCTCCACCACGGTCAGGCCGTTGCGCAGCTTGAACATTCCGGAACTCGCCACCCGATCCCCCGGTTTGAGGCCCGATTCCACGCTGACAAAATCCCCGCGTACGGCGCCGGTGCGGATGAATTGCTGCCGCACGACCAAGTGCGCCGCCGCGCCGTCTTTCGCCGGTTGGGTTTCGATGAGATACACCGAATCGCCAAAGGGGGCGCTGAGAACGGAAGTGGCCGGGATCACCAGCACATTATGTTCTTCGGGCAACAGCAATTCCACGCGGGCAAACATCCCGGGCCGCAAGCGTTCATCGGCGTTGTCGAAAGTGGCCTGCAAGCCCACGCTGCGGGTCGCCGCGTCCAAATCCGGATTGATCGCAGTCAACACGCCTGCAAAGTGCTGCCCGGGATACGTGTCGGAAACGAGTCGCACGCGCATGCCGGTTTTGAGCTTGGCCAGCTCCTGTTGCGGCAGGGAAAAATCCGCATACACCGGCGCCAGCGATTGCAGGGAGACGATGGGTTTTCCCGTATCCATGTATTGGCCGAGATTGATCTGCCGGATCCCCAACCGCCCGGCAAACGGCGCACGAATGGTTTTCTTCTCAATCGTGGCGCGAATGGTGTTGGCGTTGGCTTCATACTGCTTCACCGCAGCCTCGGCGGTGTCGAGATCCGCCTGTGCGACGTTCCCATCGGTCCGCAGGGTGCGCACGCGGGCCAGGTTGGAACGCGCCAGTCCGACCTGCGCCTCCATCGCCGCCAACTGGGATTCTTCGGCGGAAGTGTCCAACCGCACCAGCAAGTCGCCTTTGGCCACGGTCGCGCCGGATTCAAAGGCAATCTCACGCACCTGGCCAGGAATATCCGGCGTGACGGTCACCCCCTGGACCGCGTTGATAGTACCGATGGCGCTGATGAAGCCCTGCCACTTCTCCTCGCGCGCCACGGCGGCGGAAACGGATTCGGGCGGCGGCACAAAAGCCGCGCCGAAGGCGATGAGCTTCTTGATCTGCAGGGCCTTGACGCCGGCCAGCCCCCCTAAGACCGCCACGACGATGACAACGGCAAGAATAATTGTTCGTTTCATAATATTATTTCGCTGAAAGTTGCTTGGCCCCGCGCCGGCGGCTTGGGGTTGTTGGTTTGGCCACCGCGCCGCTGAGGAACAAATCCACAATCCGCTCGGCCGTCTTCTTGTCTGGCGAACACCCCGGCATCACGAGATGGGACATCAGGAAAAAATTGCTCAGCCCGTAAAAGCCAAACGCCATTTCCCGGGCGTCAAAGCGCTGATCCAGTTCGCCGGTAGTTTGTGCCTGGCGGATCAAGGCGTGCACGAATTCAAAATTGCGCTCGCAACGCTCGCCCTGGCAGAGCTCGGGCGGCACTTCGCCGGGCGCGGCGAACATGGTGGCAAAGGAAATCCGCATCAGCTCGCGATTCTGTTGAAAGTAGTCAAACAGCACGGTGAGGATGCCGGCCAGTTGCCCGCGAATGTCCTGGCTGCGCGCCGCCGCCTCGCGCAATAGGCGATACCTTTCGTCATGCGCTTCATGCACCAAGGCCTGAAACAGTCCGGCCTTGTCGGGGAAATAATAGTACAGCGCCGGCTTCGACACTTTCGCGTCGCTGACGATCTGTTGCACGGACGTGGCCGCATAGCCGCAGTGGGCAAAGCGCCGCAGCGCCGCCCGAAGGATTTGCCGCCGCGTTGGGGAGTCTTCCGCTGGTAGAGCCATAAAACCTACCGAACGGTAGGTAAAAAATGGCAGGGCGTCAAATTATTCTCCGGGAAGGACCCGAAGCGTAGCGGCGCAGCGCCGTGTGGCTGTTTGGTGGTTGTAACTCATAGGGGGCTTCTTTAGGCTGCGCTTGGCCCTGAATTCGACGTTCGACC
>JANOHH010001051.1:0-1014 GCA_031406395.1 Verrucomicrobiota bacterium
CAGTTCGGAAATTTCACCCAAACCAACTCCCGCTCCAGCTCAACCCGCGCGTCCGCCACAACCGTTCGGAACGCAGATTGTGCTGCCGGCGGCCTTTGAAAAATTGGTAAGCGAAAATAAGCCCGCACCAAATCCCGTCGCCCAGCCGATGGAAAATGCGCCGCTGCGAGAAATGAACCCGGCGGCAGAAACAAATACTGAAAGCGCCTCGGTCAAGCCACCCATTTCGCCAGCGGCAAAACCTGAAGGCAGCCACGTCATGACTCCGGCGCCAGCCAAAGCTCAGCCTTCGAGTCCGAATGTTGTCCCGGCACTAGCCAAGCCGGTAGCTGCGATTCCCCAGCGCCAAACGCCGGCAGACTCCGCCTCCACAAAAAATATCGTGGTGCCGAAGGCAGTGGAGAAACCATCGCCCTCCGAACCGAAAGCGACGGCAGCGAAATCCGCTAAGCCACCGGTGGTGCCACCGGCCAGCAAACTGGTTGAGAAACCGGTGCTGCCAACTACACTTAGTTCACAACCGGAGCCGGCCCCGTCCGAGCCCGTTTCTGAGGCCAAGATCCTCAGCGAAGTCCCGACTCTGGCGACGGAAAAGGTGGCCCTGTTCGCACCGGAAGCCCCGCCACCGCCGCCCCGAACGGCCATCAACCCTATGTATGTAGTCATGATCACGCCCGAGCTCGCGCCGGTCGCCAAAGTGGGCGGGCTGGGCGACGTGGTTTACGGCCTGGCCCGGGAAATGGAACTCCGCGGAAATGCGGTTGAGATCATCCTCCCCAAGTACAACCACATGCGGTACGACCACATCTTTGGTTTGACCAAGGTGTATGAGAATTTGTGGGTGCCCTGGTATAACGGTGCGATCAACACTTCCGTCTGGTTCGGTTTCGTGCACGGTCGCAAGTGTTTCTTCATCGAACCGCATTCGCACGACAACTTCTTCAATCGTGGGGGTTATTACGGTCAGAATGACGACGTGATGCGCTTTGCGTTTTTCTGCCGCGCTGGACTGGA
>JANOHH010001056.1:0-2121 GCA_031406395.1 Verrucomicrobiota bacterium
ACCGCTGCACCCGTTCCGACCCCGTATATTCGCTCACCAAAAATTCCCCCCGCGAATTCTGCGCAACTCCGCGCGGCAGAATGAAACACCCTTCATTCGTCCCGCGACAGCCCCACTGCGCCACCAGTTTCCCATCCGGCGTGAAATGATTCACCCGCTGATAATGCGGCTCGACCACGATAATATTCCCGTCGCGATCACAGCCCATGCCTTTTGGCTTGCCCAAATCCGTCTGCGGCAATTGCCAGGAGAGCAGGTATTGCCCGTCTGGC
Source organism: Verrucomicrobiota bacterium (assembly GCA_031406395.1). Taxonomy (GTDB): domain Bacteria; phylum Verrucomicrobiota; class Verrucomicrobiia; order Limisphaerales; family JADLHS01; genus JADLHS01. The sequence continues at coordinate 273 of JANOHH010001056.1, forward strand.
GAAAACTTCTGCACCCGCCCGGTCATGTCCGCGGCGTAAACATTTCCGTTCGTATCGCACGCCACCGAGCGTGGCTTGTTGAACTCGCCAATGCCCACGCCGCGCGTGCCGATGACAACGGCGCGCTCAAAGCATTTGCTATCCAGCAAGGCTTCATTCCGTTCTGGCGACGGCGAGCAACCGGTGCTGAAAAACCAAACACCAAACACCAAACACCAAAGAAATTTTAAAAACCAACCCACTAATACCGTTTGGTCGCCGGGTGTTTGGAGTTTGGAGCTTGGTGTTTTCTTGGTGTTTGGTGTTTGGTGTTTGGTGTTTTTGTCGCTACGAGATGCTTTCCTGCATACCCACCAACCTACCAGCGGCAACACCGCCAACCCGAGCAACGTCAAACACAATGCGTTCACCTGCCCTGCGTATCCATAGTGCAGCAGATTGAAAATCCGCAACGCCAGCGTCTCGCCACCCGGCGGCACGACGAGCACCATGGATTCCACATCCCACAAACAGAGCAGATACACGACATACCACGCCGCGCAAATCTGCGGGGCGATCTGCGGCCAGATGACGAAGCGAAACAACTGCCAGCGCGTCGCGCCTTCCAGTTTGGCCACATCGGTGAGATCTGTATCCACGCTCTCATTTGCATGACGCGCCGCCGTCCAACCGATCGCGAAATAACGAATCACAAACGCCAGCAGCACGATCCCCGCGCTTTGATACAACGCCGACAGAATGGGCCGATTGAAAAGATATATCAGCCCGATGCCCAGCAACACGCCCGGAATGAAGAACGGCAGCCAGGCCATCGTAGCGCAGACTGACAGTCTGCTGTATCGCCGACTGGCAGTCGGCAGGCAGGTTGCCAACCTGCGATACGGCAGATTGCCAATCTGCGCTACCAGCACCACCAACGTCGCCGCGAGCGACGCGAACCAGAACGAGTTCCAGATCGCGCCCATCCCTGCCTCCACCGCTCCGGGCAACTCCGTCCATGTCCGATTCACCATCCCGATTTGCGCCAAAGGCAAACCAACGGACATAACACACAAAATGAGCGCAAGCGTCCCACAGCCAATTTGCCACGTTGAACCAAGCTGGCTACGGAAGACTCCAGCCGGCACTGTGCCCTGCACGCGTGGCCAGGAGATTGCCCGACGTGAACCCCACGCCAGCAAGATTACGGGTGCGAGAACCAACGGCAGACTGAGCTTCAGCGCGCCCACCGCGTCGAACTGCGTATTGAAGCGCACCCACATCTCGTCGGGCAGCACCTTCGTTTGTAGAATCGCGGGCACCGCAAAGTTGTTTAGCGCCAGCACGAAGGTCAGCACTGCTGCCAGCGCCAGCTCACCCTTGGCGACAGGAATCAGTAGCCAACGCAGAAGGGCAAAACCCGTCATCGCCGGCTCGCACTCAAACTGCGCCACTTCCAGGCGTCGCCACGCTGCGAGCGCAGCGAACAATGTGATCGGCCACAGCAATAGCGACAGAATCCAGATGGTCCCGCCGAGTGAGTAAATCCGTAGTGGCAGCCACGCGCGCAGCATGCCGGAATCCCCAAGCAAACTGATCCAGCAATTCGTGACCAGAAACGGCGGCAGCGCCAGTGCCACGATGGCCAGTGACAGAAACACCCTCTGCCAGCGTGTCGCCAACGTCGCCAGCCACAGCGCTGCGATGAGGCCAAAGCCCACCGCCAACGCCGTGGTCGTTCCGGCGAGCAACAGACTGTTTTGGAGCAATGGCCAGTTCATTTGACCGTAGCGGCGGCTCGGCAGAGCGCCGCATTTGTTTTCGACATCAGACGGCGGCGCTCTGCCGAGCCGCCGCTACGCCGCCATGG
>JANOHH010001111.1:0-1775 GCA_031406395.1 Verrucomicrobiota bacterium
GGCTGGCTCCGGAGAATGCCGGAGAAACCCTTGACCTTGCCCCATTCGAACACGCTCACCTCGATGGTGCGTTGCGCCAGCGCCAGCAGAACGCCCAACCCGATCGCCAGCCCGAGCAGCAAGCCGGCAGCAAGCCGCACAAACCGGCCGATCGCTGGCGGTGCTTGAGCCTGCCAACCGATGTAAAACTCGTCATTGCTGTTCATAGCTCCGAGGCAGAAATTGGGGAGCGAAAAGATTTCTCTTCCGGTTTTTCGAGCTCCATTTTTCTGCCAGCTCCAGTCTCCGGCCCAATCAACGCCGGTTCCGCGCGTCTACCGGGCAGATTGGGTTTGGGATGAACGAACACGCGACCGTTCTTCACCCGCACGTTGAAGGTCGGCACCTTTTCCACAAACGGCGGCGGCGACGCACCGGTCGCCGGCACATATTGATAACCATGCCAGGGACAGGTGATGCAGCCGTCGAGGATTTTCCCTTCGCCCAACGGGCCGTTCTGGTGCTGACAGACGTTGGAGACGGCTGAAATTTTGCCGTCGTATTTGAAGATGGCGACGCGCTCACCCGAGAGACAGACGATGCGGGCGCGCTTCTCTGTTATGTCGGCCACCGCGCAGGCATCCACGAATCCATCGTCGGCTTTGGCCTCGGGTCGAGCGCGGTCAGCGGTCGCTTCCTTGACCGCCGCGCCGATGTGGAGGCCGAGCACGGTGGCCAGTCCACACCCCATGACGATGGCATAGACCGGGTTCACCTCCGCCTGCAGCACGCCGAACGTGACGTGCAGCACGAGCAGCCCGTAGGCAACATAGACGAGCATGTGCAGCGACTTCCAGACCGGCGCGCTGAGGTTTGCGAGCCAGAAGTCGTGGCTCGTCGCGGCCATCAGCAAGAGGATCAGGAGCGCGAAGAAGCCAAAGGGCTGGAACGGCACACCCGCGATCGAACTGCTGATCGGACTTCCCTTGAAGATGCTCAGGATGGGATTGGTGTCGCCCCCGGCATGGTAGGTGATGATGACGAGGGCGGAGTGAACCACGCCCAGCAGGCACATCGTTACGCCGGCGTGTCGGCGGTTGTAAAGTAGCGGCAGGAATCGCCGGTCCAATCGGCACAGCGGGCCGATGGCAAGGATGATGTGGAGCAGGACGAACGCAGCCGTGCCGAACGCGCGGAGCAGCATGATTTCGTCGGTCACGTGCGGGAATAGTGCCTTGGTCAGCACACCGAAGATTGTGAGATACGCCGCTAAGCCGCCGAGCAAGACAGCGTCGTAGAATTTTTTCTGCCGATTCCATTGCACTGATGTATAGGCTTCGCCCATGGGTTCGTTAATCGTTACTTGATTGAATCGATAAATTGGGATGGTTGAGACACGTCAACGATTTCCTGATCGGCGAGGCTGAACAAAATCAAAGAGCCTTCGGTCTTCGCCGCTGCGGCGGGCAGCTCTAATGCCGGGGCGTTGAACGAGCCGAGCAGGGTGGCGTTTCTGGGCAACCTATTCGTGACGACTAGACTGCCGGGTAACCAATAAACCAATAGATCGGGCTTCGCGAAGTCCCGAATGGCAAACAACCTGATTGCCCGGCGGGGCGTGCCCGGCTGATACAAAAGGCGCACTCGGATGGACGGTCTTTGGAACAAGTTCCAAATCTCCCCATCTGTCGGAATGAAATTGCCGGATGCAGCCGCCAGGCTTCCCGGCATTATCGCCGTACTCGGCACGGGTTTACGCGCAGCAATGCCAATAGTAAATGCGATTGGCAGCAGAA
>JANOHH010001207.1:0-1462 GCA_031406395.1 Verrucomicrobiota bacterium
AAAATTCTTATCCTCGACGAACCGACGCGGATAAGAATTTTCGGCGGATGCTCCATCCATTTTCCGACGACCACCTTCTGCTGGTTGCCGCCCGAGAGACTGCCGATCGGTTGCTCGGGATCGGAGATTCTGATTCCAAAACTCTGCACCGCGCGCGTAACGATCCCGCGCCGACGTTGCGAATTCGGAAAGCAGCCGCGAATCCATTCGTGCGCCCATGGCAGCGCCAGATTGTAGCCCACCGAACCGGTCAGGAAGAGGCCCTGGCGTTTGCGATCCTCCGGGACGAGGGCGAGCCCGGCGGTCAGGGCATCACCCGGGCAGCGGATGCTGGTGGTTTTGCCATCCACCAAAATCTCGCCGCCGCGTATCGGATCGAGGCCGAACAACGCGCGGGCCAGTTCAGTGCGGCCGGCCCCCACGAGCCCCGCGAAGCCCAGGATTTCGCCGTAGCGCAATTCGAAGCTCACATCGCGCACCCCCGCGTTTCGCAGATTCCGCACGGTCAGCGCGACGGCGCCCGGTTTCCACGGCGGACGCGGGTAGTGCGCTTTGAGATCCCGCCCGACCATCAAGCGGATCAATTCGCCTTGATTTAGCGCCGCGGTGGCTTGCGTGCCCCGTGGGATAGGCGGACGCGGTACTGAGCCGGAGGCTGGCGGCATTATCCCACGGGGCGGGCCAACGGAGCGGCCATCCCGCAAGACCGTGATGCGATCAGCGAGCCGTTGGATTTCCTCCAGGCGATGCGAGATGTAGATGATGCCCACGCCTTGACGGGACAGTCCGCGCAACTTGCTGAACAAGGCCTCGGACTCCGCCGCCGAGAGCGAAGCGGTCGGTTCGTCCAGAATGAGAATGCGCGCGCGGGTGGAGAGCGCCCGGGCGATTTCGACCATCTGCTGCTGCGCGACGCTCAAGTCCGCGACCCGAGTCTCGACCGCGCCGATTTCCGGCAAACCCAACTCGGCGATCACCGCGCGCGCGTTGGCAAAGAGTTGCCGGCGATCCAGAAAGCCGTAACGCCCTGGCTCGCGACCGAGGAAAATGTTTTCAGCAATGGACAGATTTGGGGCGAGCGAAAGTTCCTGATGAATCAGCCGGATACCAAGCCGGTCGGCGGCCGTCACCTCGCGGATCTCGACGACTTGGCCGTCCACGAGAATGGTGCCCGCATCCGGCCGGTGAATGCCGCCGAGAATCTTTATCAGCGTGGATTTGCCCGCGCCGTTCTCACCGAGCAGGGCGTGAATCTCCCCGGCCCGCAAGTCGAAATCCACCCCCGCCAAAGCCGTCACGCCCCCGAAGCGTTTGCCGATGCCGCGCAGTTCGATCAAGGCGGGTGCGCTTGGATCGGCGGTGTTCATCGCTCATTGACGGCGGTTCTGCCCCGCTGCCTTGGGTGCCTGGCCATCATGGTGCGGCGGGCCAGATCGATTTCAGTTCATAGGCTTCGAGCACC
>JANOHH010001227.1:0-1059 GCA_031406395.1 Verrucomicrobiota bacterium
GTTCACAGTTGCCCTAGATCGAAAGGAACGCTTTCAGACGGTCGCCGTGAATGGTCACGAGCTGTTGATGACCGGTACGCTGAACGACGGTCGCGGCGGCAAGGGCGTGAGCTACGCCGGGCGACTGCGGGTGCTGGCGAAGGGCGGCACGGTGAAAGCCGACGCGAACCAACTCGTCATCGAAAAAGCCGACGAGGTGGTTTTGCTGTTCGCCGCCGCCACAGATTACCGCGGCTTCGCGGGACGCCAGCTCAGCGACCCGGTCGGTGCGACGCGGAACGACCTCGATAAGGCAGCGAAGAAATCCTTCGCTAAACTTCGCGCCGCCCAGAAAGCGGATTACGAGCAATGGTTTAACCGCGTCGCGCTGAATCTGAACGACGGTCGCCCTTCGCCGAATGCCGCCTTGCCAATGCCGCAGCGGCTCGCCGGTTTTGCGAAGGGCGCGCCCGATCCGGAATTGGCGGCGCTGTATTTCAACTTCGGGCGTTATCTCCTCATCAGTTCGTCGCGGCCCGGCGGATTGCCGGCGAATTTGCAAGGCATCTGGGCCGAGGAAATTCAGACCCCGTGGAACGGTGACTGGCATCTCGACATCAACGTGCAGATGAATTACTGGCCCGCGCAGGTCGGCAACCTTGCGGCATTGCAGGAGCCGCTGAACCAACTCATTGCGTCCCTCGTGGCGCCGGGCCGCAAAACGGCGAAGGCCTATTACAACTCGCGCGGCTGGGTGGCGCATGTGATCACCAATCCGTGGGGCTTCACGGCGCCCGGCGAGCATGCGTCGTGGGGCGCCACGACGGGTGGTTCGGCCTGGCTCTGCGAGCATCTTTGGACGCAATATGCCTATACGCGGGACCGCAAATTCCTCGCCTGGGCGTATCCGATCCTGAAGGAATGTGCCCTGTTTTATCTCGATAACATCTGGGAGGAACCCGAGCACCACTGGCTGGTGACCGGGCCGTCGAACTCGCCGGAGAACTCCTTCAAGCTGCCCGACGGTCGCACGGCCCCAGGTCTGCATGGGGCCGACGATTGACATGCAGCAATTGCGCG
>JANOHH010001294.1:0-1876 GCA_031406395.1 Verrucomicrobiota bacterium
CCGACACCGTCAAGCGCACGGGCGCCCGGGTCGCCGGGCCGATTCCGCTCCCCACCCGCATTGAACGCTTCACCGTGTTGCGCTCCCCGCACGCGGATAAAAAGTCCCAGGAGACCTTCGAGCAACGCACGCACAAACGCCTGCTCGACATCATTGATCCGACCGCCAAGACCGTGGATGAGTTGAAGAAACTCAATCTGCCGGCGGGTGTGGACATCACCATCAAGATTTGAACCTCAACCCCTTTCTGCCATGCCACTCGGATTAATTGCCAAGAAAATCGGACACACCCGCGTCTATGACGCGAGCGGCGTCCTGCATCCCGTGACCGTCGTGCTCGCCGGTCCCAATCACGTGCTTCAGGTCAAGACGCAGGCCAGCAAGGACGGCTACAACGCCGTGCAGCTCGGTTTTGACGGCCAGAAGGAACAGCGGGTCACCAAGGCGGTGCTCGGTCACATCAAGAAACACAGCGGCGTCGCCGTCAAACGCATCCGGGAATTCCGCAACTTCTCCAAGGAAGTGAAGCCCGGCGAAACCGTCGGCGCGACGTTGTTTGCGCCCGGCGATTTTGTGGATGCCATCGGGACTACGAAGGGGCAGGGGTTTGAGGGTGTCGTCAAACGCCATCATTTCCGCGGCGGCGATTCGACCCACGGCGCGAAGGGCTTTCATCGGCGCAACGGCGCGATCGGCCAGCGTTTGTTTCCCGGCACGGTCATGCGCGGCATGAAAATGCCCGGTCACATGGGCCAGGTGACGCGCACGGCGCAAAACCTCGAAGTGATCCAGGTCCGCGAGGGGGACAATTTGTTGCTGATCAAAGGCTCTTTCCCCGGCGCGGAAGGCGATTACGTCATCATTCGCGAATCCAAGAAACGCCCGAAGGGCTGGAAGCCCGCGGTTTCGGCTGTCCCGGCCGGTAAGAAGAAGGCCGCCGCTGCTGCGGCCGCGAAGAAATAATTAAAGGACCGAAATGAAACTCTCTGTCAAAAACGCTCAGGGCCAGAGCTCGGGCGAACTCGAAGTAAAGTTTGCCTTGATCGAAAACGGCAAAGGCACGCAAGCCGTGCACGACACCGTGGTCGCCCATCGCGCCAATCAGCGCAGTGGCACCGCCTGCACCAAGAACGTCGGCGATGTCTCCGGCTCGAACAAGAAACCGTGGCGGCAAAAAGGCACGGGTCGCGCCCGCGCCGGCTCCAACCAATCCCCTCTTTGGCCCGGCGGCGGCGTGGTCTTCGGACCGAAGCCCCGTGATTTCGGCAAGAAGGTGAACGTTCGCACCCGGCAACTCGCCTTGCGCAAAGCGCTCAGCGAGCGCTTGAAGGCGGGCGACGTGGTGGTAGTGGACGACCTCAAACTCGCCACGCCGAAGACCAAGGAATTTATCGGCGTCATTGCCGCGCTCGAGTTGACGGGCACCACGCTGATCGTGGCCAATGGCGCGGACAAGAATCTCTTGCTCGCGTCTCGCAATCTTCCCGGTGTGGCGCTCACGACGGGCGAATCACTCAACACCTATGACGTTCTCCGCCCTGACAAGCTGCTCTTCACACGCAGCGCGTTTGAGAAGGTGGAAGCCCGCTTGAACAAGGAATAACATGAACGCTTTTGATATCGTCAAGACCGTCCGGCTCACCGAAAAAGGCACCCGCCAGGGCGAAAAATTCAATCAATACACTATCGTGGCTGATCGCCGCGCGACCAAGCCTCAGATCCGCCATGCTGTGCAGGAACTGTTCAAGGTCAAGGTGACCAAGGTAAACACCCTGAATGTCCAGGGCAAAGCCCGCCGCAAGCGCACCGCGCAGGCGGGTTCGACGATGGCCTGGAAGAAAGCCATCGTGACCCTCAAGGACGGCGACAAAATCTC
>JANOHH010001298.1:0-3119 GCA_031406395.1 Verrucomicrobiota bacterium
CGCTCTTGCGATGCGACACCTCTTCGATCACCAGCCTCCGTCCAACCGCTCACCCCGGCGGAAGCCGGGGCGCCGAGATCGAGGTAACGTCGACCATTCACGTCGAAGAGATAGCTCCCCGATCCGTGACTGAGCGCGAGATCGAAGCGCCCGTAGCTAGGCACGACGTTTTTGGTAAACAACTCGCGGATCGTCTCGAACTGGTTGCGGACGACCGGCGGCGGTGGGGGCACGATTTCTTTCATGTTGCGGGCGTCAACACGCCAAAGGTGCGACCCGAAAGCAAGCAAACTCGCGCGCCAGTCGGATTTTTCTGCGCCGTTGAACTGCGAGTTGCGGGCAACTGCCGAGCCGCGGACCGATATTTTTCTTCGCGCGCCCCACGGGTTGGCGCTAGTCTGCCGTCATGCACAGCCGCCCCAGAGCAGCCGAAGGCGCGAAGGCCGCGCGCTTCGCCGAAACTTTTTGCTGCATCTGCGGTTACCATTCCCCAAGGAGATAATGATGAATTTGCCATCTGCCCGTGAAGTTTACCAAAAGATCGCCGCCAACATTGGCCAGGTCATGCAAGGCCAGTCGGCGGCCACGCGCAAGCTGCTCGCGGCGCTGGCCAGCGGGGGCCACGTTTTGCTCGAGGATTTTCCCGGTACCGGCAAGACCACCCTGGCCAAAGCGCTTGCCCGTTCGATTGACGCCCGATTCAAGCGGGTGCAGTTCACGCCCGACCTTTTGCCATCGGATATTCTTGGTGTTTCGATCTTCAACCAGCGCGAGCAGGAGTTTCAATTCCACGAAGGACCGGTGTTCACCAACATCCTCCTCGCGGACGAAATCAACCGCGCCTCGCCGCGCACGCAATCGGCCCTGCTCGAAGCCATGGGCGAAGCGCAGGTTAGTGTGGACGGCGAGCGTCGGCATCTCGCGGAGTTGTTCTTTGTTGTGGCGACGCAGAACCCGGTGGAATTTCGCGGCACGTATCCCCTGCCCGAGGCGCAGATGGACCGGTTCGCGATGCAGTTCACCCTCGGCTACGTGCAACCGGCCGAGGAAGTCGCGGTGCTCACCGCGCAGGCCAACAATCACCCCCTCGACGAGTTGAAACCCTGCGTCACGCTGGCCGAAGTGGTGGGGCTCAAGCACGCGGCGCAGAACATCCGCATCAGCGAAGAACTCAAGCGCTATATCGTGGACCTCACCGGTGCGACGCGCACCACCACGGGCGTGCAACTCGGCGCCAGCCCGCGCGCCTCCATCGCGTTGATGAAAGCCGCCCAGGCCCTGGCGCTATTCGATGGATTGGAATTCGTGACGCCGGAGCAAATCCAGGAGCTCGCGGCGTCGGTCATCGCCCATCGATTGGTGATGGAGCCGCAGGCGCGGTTTTCCGGTCTGACGGCGCGCGGTGTGGTTGAGACCGTGGTCAAGAAAATCAAAGTGCCGGCGTGAAGCGGAAATGAAGGATGTTGCATGCAGAATGAAGAAACAGCCTCGACCGGAGTCGTCCTGACTAATGGTGGCATTTTATTCTTCCTTTAGTCGCGCCTCCCAATGAACCTCGCCCTCAAAGCCATCTACCGCGGCGAGCGGCTCTTCTCGTGGTCCAAATACTGGACCCTGCGGCGGTTCACGCGCCCGGGTCAGGCCATACTGGGCGCGGTGATGGCGGCCGCGTTCATGGGCTTGGACACGGAAAGTTCGGTAGGCTACCAGGCGTTCGCGTTGCTGCTCGCGCTGCTGCTGGTCGCGGTGCTTTCCGGATTTTACTTCAAAGCGCGGTTCACCGTCGAGCGCACCCTTCCGCGCTTCGGCACCGTGGGTCAGCCGCTCCGCTATCGGATCGCCGTCCAGAGCCTGATGGCACAACCGCAATCCGGCCTGGCCCTGATCGAGGACCTCGCCGACCCGCGGCCATCGTTCAAGGATTGGAAAACCTACAAGCTCGACGAAACCAAACATGTCCGCCCGTTCCGCTTGAACCAACGGAGCCGTCAAAAACCGTTCAAGTTCGCGACGGTCAAGGAGGTCGCTGTGCCCTCCTTGAGTAGGGATCAGCCGGCGGAAGTTTCCGTAGAGTTCACGCCGCTGCGGCGCGGCATCGTGCATTTCGCGGGCGTGACCCTGGCCCGGCCGGATCCGCTCGGACTGTTTCGCGCCCTGCGGATCATGCCGCTGCCCCAGTCCATGTTGATTCTGCCGAAGCGCTATGGCTTGCCGCCGATCGCTTTGCCGGGTGCGATGAAATATCAACAAGGCGGCGTGGCCCTGGCGACGAACATCGGCCAAAGCGACGAGTTCGTGTCGCTCCGGGATTACCGGCGCGGGGATCCGCTGCGCCACATCCATTGGCGAAGCTGGGCCAAGACCGGCAAACCCATCGTCAAGGAATTCGAGGATGAATTCTTTGTGCGACACGCCCTGATCCTCGACACGTTCACCGCCCGCCCGCATAGCGAAGTGTTCGAGGAAGCCGTGTCGGTGGCGGCATCGTTTGCCAGCACGGTGTCAACGCAGGAATCGTTGCTGGATTTGTTATTCGTCGGGCCGCAGGCGTATTGTTTCACGACCGGCCGCGGCCTGGCGCATGCGGATCAGATGCTGGAAATCCTGGCCTCGGTGCGCCCATGCCACACGCAACCCTTCGGCATGTTGGAGCAACTCGTATTAAACCATTCGAGCGCGGTGAGCGGCTGCATCTGCGTGCTGCTGGCGTGGGATGAAACACGGCGCCAACTCGTACAAAAACTAAAAATCCTTGGCTTGCCGGTCCTCGTGCTGGTCATCCGGAAACCGGGCGAAACCCAACCCCTCGATCACGGCCCGATGCGGGATGAACCCGAGCGTCTGCACGCACTCGAGATTGGTCGAATCCAAGAGCACTTGGCGAAACTGCGATGAGTTACCTGTTGAACCGCCTCGAGCCACCGCCATCACGATCGGAGATTCGGTGTGGTCCGCCCGATGAGAATGCGGTGAACTCGCGGGTTTTCGTAACGCCGGCTTCCAGCCGGCCGTACCGCCGCCTTCCAGGCGGCCCTCGTGTTTTGCCCGTCATCCCGAGCGTCGAGCGAGGGATCTGGTGGGCGGGCGGGCTGGAAAGACGTGCGAGGCTGCACGCAGAT
>JANOHH010001305.1:0-8846 GCA_031406395.1 Verrucomicrobiota bacterium
CCGCCGGCATGCGCCGTGTCCACGTCACAAAGCGCGACGATGTTTTCGTCCGTCATCTGGCTGATGTCGTGCCCGCCCTGCCCGCCGACGCCAATGCCCGCGATGTTTAACTTCTGGCTTGGTGGCTTGCTTCCGCCCTGGCCCAGGACGTGGCTGGGAACAATCATGAACCCGGCGGAGGCAAGCGAAGCCCCGCCAATGAACTGCCGACGCGAAATTGGGCGGGCAACCGGCCGCGCGTCTTTCCCGGGAATGGTTGAATTCATAAGCGCTCCGGCAGTTCGCTATTTCAGTTCTTTGATCTGCATGTTCCGGAACCAGACCGTGCCGTGATCGCCTTGCAGAAAAATCGAGCCGGGCTGATCCACATTGTCGTCCAATTGGCTGCCGGTGCCTTTGCGACACTCGACGTTGTCATGAATCTTCACGCCATTGAGCACCACGGTAATTTTGTCGCCGATCATGGTGGCTTCGGCGGTCTGCCATTGATCGCCGGGTTTGGAAACAAACTTGTCCGCAGTTTTGAAGTTGTAGAGCGCCCCATTGCCGCCGAGGGAAGTTGCGCTACTGGCAAAGTCACCGAGAATCTGGATTTCGTGCCGTCCCCGCAGGTAGAAACCGCTGTTCGAACCGTCCGGCACCAGAAACTCGTATTTGACCGTAAAGTTTTGGAATTTCTTATCGGTCACGAGGTCGTTGCCATGGTCGCCTTTGTTGACGGTGTTTTTCAGGACGCCCTTGTCCACCGTCCACGAGTTATGCCCCGTCGGGTTGCGCAGATGCCAACCAGTCGTGTCCTTGCCATTGAACAGGGGAACAAAACCGTCTGATTCCGCGGCCCGCACGAGAGCTAGCGAGGTGACAATGAGGGTGAGGGTGAGAGAGAGATTTTTCATGAGGAAGCGAGGTGGATAGGTTAAGCCGTTATTCGTTTTTTGTCCGACGACCAGCCCGACACACTTTGATTAGCGGAATAAAACCCAGCGTCAAGCCTTCTCCGACGACCTGCCGGGTAGTTTTCAAAACCGGACGGATTATTGGGGGAGGATTGGTAAGGAGGAGCAGGGGCTTTTGCCGGGGAGCCGGAGCGGTGGTCAGCACGGACCTCGGCAAAGATCCATCCCTCGGCGCATCGGAGCAGCCTTCCCGGCTTGTTCGCGTAACTTGAATTAAGGATTGGCAACGGCGCCCAGCTGCGTATCGTTTCCCCGGACTTTTTTATAATAAAACTATGGCCCGAACCGAACGACACAAAATTCACAACCGCGAAGCCGTTGCCGACATGCCCGACTGGATGAAGGAAAAAAACTGCCCGCACAAAAAGAAATACATGGCGGGCAAGCGCATCCAGCCGAAGAACCTGACCGGCAAGGAAAAGCTCACCTACATCGTGGACGAGTGTTTTCTCGCCTACAATTCCGCGCGCCTCAAGGAAGCCTGCCAGCTTTTCACCGACCGCATGCTCGACCCCGATGTCACCATCGGCATGAGCATCTCCGGCGCGCTCACCCCGGCGGGCCTCGGTTGCTCCAGCATTATCCCGCTCATCAAGGCCGGGTTTGTGGACTGGATCGTCTCCACCGGTGCGAATTTGTACCACGATCTGCACTTCGCGCTGAACTATCCCGTCCATAGCGGCAGCTTCAAATTCGATGACACTGATTTGCGCGACAACGACCTTGTCCGCATCTATGACGTCGTGATTCCTTACTCCGACGGTCTCATGGCCACGGATGAATTGCTGCGCGAGATGTTTTGCCTGCCGGAGTTTCAGAAGGAAATGGGCACCGCCGAACTGCATCATCTCATCGGCAAATACGCCGCCGAATGGGAGCGCAAGAACAAGCTCAAGGACGTGTCGGTGATGGCCGCGGCCTATCGCGCCGGCGTACCGTGCTACACCAGTTCGCCGGGGGACTCCACCATCGGTATGAACGTCGCTGGCGTGGAATTGCGCGGCAGCAAACTCCGCATGAACCCGTCCATTGACGTGAATGAAACGACGGCCATCGTGCTCGCCGCCAAGCGCAACGGCGGGCGCAGCGGCGTGGTGTTGTGGGGCGGCGGCAGTCCGAAGAATTTTACGCTCCAGACCGAGCCGCAAATCCAGGAAGTCCTCCGCATGAAGGAAGTCGGTCAGGATTTCTTCATCCAAGTGACCGACGCCCGCCCCGACACCGGCGGCTTGAGCGGCGCGACGCCCGGCGAAGCCGTGAGCTGGGGCAAGGTGGACCCAAACCGTCTGCCCGACGCCGTGGTCTGTTACACGGATACGACCATCGCCATGCCCATCCTTACGCACTACGCCCTGGCCAAACACAAGCCGCGCAAGCTGAAACGCCTGTACGATGAACGCGGCAAGATCATGAAGGCCCTGACGAAGGAATACTTTGCCCACAACAAGGTGAAGATGCTGGACGGCAGTGAGCCGATGTTCTGAAGGTCGGCACAGTCTCGTTGCAGGGGCCGGAGCGCACGCTCCGGCTCTTTTCATGTCGAGTAATCTTGCTGTCCGTTACGCCGTGGGCTTCATAATCTGCCATCGCCATGCCGCACCAAACCCAACCTTCACGTCGCGAGACGCTTTGGGTTGTCCTTGGCTTGTTTGCTTTCCTTATTTTCAATCTGCTGACGGCGACGCGCTATCCTTTCGTCTGGATTGACGAGGTGATGTATTCCGATCCGGCGTTCAACCTTTTGCTTGGTCATGGGTTTACTTCCACCGCGTGGTACGCCCAGGCGGCTGACGCATTCTGGGCGGGCAACGTACCAATGCCTGCGCTGCTGTTGTCCGCCTGGCTGAAAGTGTTCGGCCTCTCCATCGTTGCCGTCCGCAGTCTCAATTACCTGTACATCGTCGGGGCGTGCGTGTTGCTGTGGCGGTTCAGCGCACGCCGCAACTTGGTTGCAACCGCGCGTCACCGGCTGTTGCTGATCGCGTTGATCCTGAGCGGTTACAGTTTGATTTTTTCGTATCGCAGCGGTCGGCCCGATTGTATCGGTCTGCTTGTGGTGAGCGCCATGCTTTACTCCGCCACCGATTCCCGGCACTGGCTCGCGCTGCTTCGGTTGTTCCTGCTCGGTGGTACGCTGCCGTGGATTGGGCTGCAATTATTACCGCTGCTCGGCATCGGTGGTGCATTGTTGATGGTGTTTGTTGGGCAAAAAATCGTTGCTGGCGTGGTGAGCTCCTGGCTCGGCGCCGCGAGCGGCTGGGGAGCGCTGGTCGCGTTCTACAAATGGAACGGGGTCTGGGAGGCATTCCTCCAGAGCATCGGCCAGCACACCAGCAACAGCTTTTTCAGCCTGCTGCTGGGCGGCAGTTTTCACCACAGCAATCTGCTGCCGAAAGATTTCAGCTTCCTTCCCTTGTTCGTGCTCGCCCTGCTACTCCTGTTCGTGCGGTGGCGGCGCCGGGAGTTTGAATTCCGCTCACCGCTCGGCTTTGGTCTGGTCTTTTCCGTGGCGCTCACCGCGGCGCTGCTTGTTTCTGGAAAGTTTCCCACCTACTACGGTTGGATGACTTATGTCCCATTGAGTCTTTGCGTTTGCGCGAGTCTCTCGACGGTGACCTTGGCGGGTTGGCAACGCGGGTTCACCCGTCTGTTGCTGGGGACAACGATGCTAATCGGCGCCGGGCTGCATCTCGCGACCGCGGCTTTCGACTGGAGCGACCGTGATCCAAGGCGCGTTGAACAACTCGTACAACACAATACCTCCGCTGTCGATTGGATCTATTGCGACTACGGCGTCTTTTACGCGGCGAAAGCGCATGGTGCGCAGGCGTTCGTACCGACGTATCTCGGTTCGTTTCGACCTGAAGAAAAACGGCGGGTCAATGTGCTCATCATCCACCCGCGCCAGCTGTCGGAAGTGGTCGAGGTGATCGGCGGAGACTGGGTTTCGACTGGTGCGGAACTTGTGCCTGTGCGCTCGGGATTGTTCGGTACGGACTGGCGTTTGGGTTTTCTTGCGATGCAGAACTATCGGTTCACCGTTTATCGGCGTGCCCCGTAGTTGCAGTCGGGCGCGCTCCACTTGGAGCCAAGGCCACGCTGCGGAAAGGAGTGGGCCAAAAATTCCCGGTAACAAATCCTCGGATTTGCTTCTGAGGTTGGTGTATGAATGATCGTGCCGTGAATCCAACCCCCGCTGACGGGCCAAAATGTCCGCAATGCGGCACGCCGCTGACCACCGGTGGGCTGGCAGGCCTGTGCCCCGCCTGCCTGCTCCAGCAAGGCGCGGCGGCGGACACCGTCACCGACGGCAAACAACCGCCCTTCCACCCGCCGCCCGTCGCCGAACTCGCGCCGCTCTTTCCGCAACTGGATATCCTGGAACTCATCGGGAAAGGCGGCATGGGCGCGGTTTACAAGGCGCGCCAGAAACAACTCGACCGAATCGTCGCGCTGAAAATTCTCCCGCCCGGCATTGGTGACGATCCGGCGTTTGCCGAACGCTTCGCCCGCGAAGCCAAGGCACTGGCCAAGCTGAATCATCCCGGCATCGTGACTCTGTATGAATTCGGCACTAGCGAAAGTGAGTCCGCTCAAACTGATGCCGAAACTGAAAAGGAGAAAAGGGGGAAAGGTGCAGGGGAGAAAAAGACCATCACCAGCGACGTTTCCCCTGCTCCCTTTCCCCTTTTCTCCTCTGCGCAAAGCCATGTCGAATCAACGTCGGAGAAGTCCGCGCGACTGTACTACTTCCTCATGGAATTCGTGGATGGCGTGAACCTGCGCCAGCTCCTGCACGCCGGCCGTATTTCGCCGCGCGAGGCGCTGGCCATCGTGCCGCAGATTTGCGACGCCCTCCAGTTCGCTCACGACCAGGGCATCGTTCACCGCGACATCAAGCCGGAGAATATTTTGCTGGATCGCCGAGGGCGCGTGAAGGTGGCGGATTTTGGCCTGGCCAAGATTGTTGAAGGTCGGGACGCGCTGCCGCACGTGCAGGCTGACCAGCCGGTCAGCCCAGACATTGGGGCCGCGCAGCAGCACGGCCCTACCGGGGTGATGGGCACGCCCAACTACATGGCGCCCGAGCAAGTCTCGCATCCCGCTGACGTCGATCATCGCGCGGACATTTACGCGCTGGGCGTGGTGTTTTACCAAATGCTCACAGGGGAACTGCCCGGCAAACCACTTCAGCCTCCCTCCAACAAAGTTCAAATAGATGTGCGCCTTGATGAAGTCGTGTTGCGCGCGTTGGAAAAGAACCCCGAACTCCGTTATCAGCAAGTCAGCGAAGTGAAGACCTGCATGGAGACAATTGCCGGAACGCCGGATGCAGGTAGGGGACGACGTGAGGAGACTCAAAATGAGCCCGTGAGCAACCCGGTGAATCAGAGCCGCCGCGCTGCACCGGCAAATGACTGGCCGCGCATTGTCCGTCGGGCCGCCACCGTGGGCTTGGTTGTTTGGGTTCTCGCCGTCACCGTGACCACAATTATCACTTTCCTCCTGCCGGAAACTTTTTTCAGTACCGCCCGCATCAAGGTGGAACGCGACAAATCGGACATCGAGGAGTTGAGCGGCAAAGGTGGCTTCAATCCCTACGATCCCTATTTTATCCAGACGGAATTTGAAGTTATCCAGTCTCAACTTGTCCTCGAACCAGTAATCCAACATCTGAATCTGGAAACGCCTTGGGGTCAGCGTTACGCCGCTGGCAACAAGGCGACCACACTCGAAACCTTACAACTTTTGAAAAGGCGGATCGAATTGCGACCCGTTCGGGGCACGGCACTCATCGACATCGGCGTCTTTAGCGAGGTGCGTGAAGAAACGGCTGAGTTAGCCAACGCCATCGCCGAGAGCTACGTCAACTACCTTTCAACCCGATCGCGCGCGCTCAACGAACAACGCAAGTTGACGGGGGTTGATGCCAACGAACTCATTGCGGCGCAGCGTCAGTTTCAGGCCCTGATTGTGGAAACAGCCAAGCCACCCCTGTATCCAGCGCGTCCGAACCGACCGTTGAATATTTTCTTAGGTGCCGTCGCGGGGGTGTTCCTTGGTGGCATCGCGGCCTTCATTTCGGGATTAGCCGCATGGGGAAAACAGCAACGCGCCGCCGCCGTGCCTCCAAGCGGCAGCAAAGACCGCTTCCGGCGCCGCTTTGCGGTGACAGTTGCGCTCGTGGTCCTAGCGTTGGCTCTCATACCGGCGAGCTTGGTTCTACTACGCCTGTTTCTTTCAGCTGACCTCACTCTTAACCAGTCACCGCTCGTGCGCTCGTCCTCCGCTGTAGCAACGACCGTTTCACAACCTGTGACGCCAACCCTTGCTTTCGGCCCGGTGATCGAGCGGGTGATTTACCCGGTGGCCAGCGGGCAATCCGATTGCATCGACTTCGACCGGGGAGAAATGGGCGATCTTCCAAGCGAATTGGAAATCAACTACGCGCTCAAGTACGGTTGGATGGCCGCGCGGGGTTTTGACGCCCTGGTGTGGCGGCAGGATGGCTTGGAATGCCCCGGTGTCATGACCGCCGATGCCGCGCTCATGGACTGGGACGACCTGCCTGCGACCGCGATTGCCGCTCGGCTACAAGACGTCGAGAAGCTGGACGCGCCCGCGCTCCAGACTTGGGGAAAGCTGCCAGCCACCTGGGTTTTCCGCACTCGTGAAGGTGGACTGGGCCTGCTGCAAATCACCGGCTTCACCGAGAACCCGCGCGGCGTGAAGCTGCGCTACAAACTGGTGCAAAAACAGATTCCAGCAGCCACATATCCCGGCAATTGGATATGGGAATCGAACTCACAAAGCCTGGACCGAGTGCCACCCATTTTCCTGCTACAGAAATCCACACTGCCCGGGACTGCCGCATCTTTTTCCATGATGGGAAATGACCGTTGCCTTGCCCGTGGAAAAACTATCCGGGAATTGATTGAGCTGGTCTGGTCCCAAAAGAATTCTTCGATTGAAATCCACTTTGAAGCCAGTCTGCCTCAAGAAAGGTTTGATTTCATCGTGGCATCACAAGCTCATTGGTGGGCCAAGTTGGAATCCGAAATCAACCAGCGATTTCAACTTGTCGCACAAGTTGAAATTCGCGATGGCCGTGATTTGGTTGTCATTAAGAAGGCAGGCGCAAATTAACTTGCGGCGCTTTGGAGCTGGCTCTGACCTAACAGTCATTCGAGTCCATACGTGGGCATCGTTGGTTGAACGGATTTTGCTTTGAGCTCTGGAACTTCCAGCCACCCGGCCAGCTCGCCGGGCGACGTCTTCGCCACGACGCATTGGTCGGTCGTGGTTGCGGCGGGCCAGCGGCACACGCCGCAATCCGATCAGGCGCTGGGGGAGCTTTGCCGCACCTACTGGTTTCCGCTCTACGCCTACGTTCGGCGCTGTGGTTACGCGAAGGAGGACGCCGAAGATCTCACGCAAACTTTCTTCGCCCGGTTTCTGGCCAAGAATTATCTCGAGGGTTTAAGCGCCGAACGCGGACGCTTTCGCGCCTTCCTGCTGGCGTCGCTCAAACATTTCCTCGCGAACGAATGGGACAAGTCGCAACGCCAGAAACGCGGCGGCGGCATGACGCCGCTATCGCTCGACTGGCAGACCGCGGACTCGCAATTTCAAATCGCTGGCACGGCTGAACCGAGCCCGGAGCAGGCCTTCGACCGCGAATGGGCGCTGGCGTTGCTCGCCTGCGTGATCGAGCGATTGCGGGCCGAGTGCGCGGCGGAAAACCATGACCGGTTGTTCGCGGTGCTGAAGCCCTTTCTCACGGTCGGCAAAAGCGCGATTCCCTATCCTCAGGCCGCCGCCGAACTGGGCCTTTCCGAAGGTGCGGCCCGCACGGCGGTGCATCGGTTGCGGCGGCGTTATCGCGAAGTCTTGCGGGACGAAATCGCGCAGACGTTGAGTGATCCCGCAAATGTGGCGGAGGAGATGCAGGCGCTGTTCAGCGCTTTCAGCCGCTGAGGAAAGGCAATTCGGAGATTCGCAGTTGGAACAGAAGCAAACGAAGGAAACCGAGAGATTGAGAATGGCAATTCCGTTGGCTTGTAACTCCGCTTCCTCTGCTTCCTCCTGTTCAGAAAAGCACTTCCGGTTGATTCGGAGTTGAGGCTTTGGATTTGCCGCCTAGCATGACGCACAGATGAAGTTGGATTCCAAATCCTTCGGTTGCGGTGTGGCCGTGGGCGCGTTGGCCATGCTCTTCATATGCGGTGCGCTGCTCTTGGCGGCGGCGATGGTGATGCAAAAGCGCCAAGCCTTGGCCAGCCCGGCGCAAAGTTATCCGGCAACGGCTTTCTGCCCGCTCGTGGGCGATGAAGCGGTCACCAGTGTGCTGAAGCCGATTCGTCAGAAGTTTGGCGTGCCCGCGATGGCGGCCGCGGTGGTGACTAGCGAAGGGATCCAGTTCGTCGGCGCGGCCGGCGTCCGCAAACGCGGCACGGAAATTCCCGTCACGCTCACCGATCAGTGGCATCTCGGGTCGGACACCAAAGCCATGACCGCAACGCTGGTGGCGCGCTTGGTGGAGCGGGGTCAGTTGAAGTGGGATATGACCCTTGCGGAGGTTTTCCCCGACCTAGCCCCGCAGGTGCACCCCGATTTTGGAACCGTCACACTGCTGCACTTGCTCTCGCATCGGGCGGGTCTGCCGGAGAATCTGGAGCTCGCCAAATACCTCGGCGACGGCGTGGTAGCGTTGCGCTTACGGGCCGTGCGGGAGGAACTCGCGAAGCCACCGACGCGCGCGCCGGGCAGCCACTACGAATACTCGAATCTCGGTTACATCATTGCCGGGGCCGTGGTGGAGAAAATGACCGGCCAATCCTGGGAAAAGACAATGAGCACCGAGATATTCGCGCCGTTGCAAATGAGAAC
>JANOHH010001332.1:0-2082 GCA_031406395.1 Verrucomicrobiota bacterium
CGCCCTGCGCTGCATTCATAGCAGCCGACGCCTGGAAAACTTTTGGAAATACAGACTCAACCAACACGCCGCTCGCAACGACACCCTCCCGCTCGCAGCATGAAGGAAGAATTTTGTCTCACACCCCAGTGTGATTCAGGCTGCGGTTCCGTCTGGATCACTCAGCAACGGTGTGCTATCTGTTGATTGGTAATTTCCGGATCCTCTCCAAACCCCAGCCGATTGCAGGAAAGTTTGCCTGTCGCCTGGCGACGGAATAATGTTCCCGCATGTCGCAACCTCAGATTATTGCCTGGAAATGGTTGCGGTGTGGCGACGAGGCGTTTCCCGCCCTGCTTGACGCCCTTGATGCGGCGGCGGAAACAATCCGGCTCGAAACCTACATTTTTGCCAATGACACCCTAGGTCGCCGCTTTCGCGATGCCCTTGTGCGGGCGCGGCAGCGGGGCGTAGTGGTAAGCGTGCTGGTGGACGCGATTGGCTCCATGGAACTGCCGGGTGATTTCTGGTCGCCGTTGACAATTGTGGGCGCGGTAGTGCGGGTGTTCAATCCGCTCGCGTTAAGCCGCTTTGCCATCCGTGATCATCGTAAGTTGCTGGTGTGTGACGCGCGGGTCGCCTTTGTGGGTGGGTTCAACATTGCAACGGAATACGAGGGCGATGGCGTGACGCGCAGCTGGCTCGATCTGGGGCTGCGGATCGAGGGCCCAATGGTGGAGGCATTGGCCGAGGCCTTCGATGAGATGTTTGCACACGCGGAGTTCCGGCAGAAACGGTCGTCGCGTTGGCGGCGCGGTGCGCGGCGGCACACTACGCTATCGGCCAGCGAACAACTCCTGCTGGGAGGGCCGGGCCTTGGGCGTAATCCAATCCGCCAGGCGTTGCACCGCGATCTCAAGTCCGCGCGCTCAGTGCAAGCGATGGCGGCATATTTTCTCCCCCCATGGTCGTTGCGCCGGGATTTTGGCCGGGTTGCCCGCCGGGGGGGAACCGTGCAATTCGTTCTCGCGGGTAAGTCGGACGTGGCCTTCGCGCAATTCGCGGGGCGCAGTTTGTATCAACGTTTGCTCAAATCTGGCGCGGAGATTTACGAATACTCGCCGCAGGTGCTGCACGCGAAACTGATCCTGGTGGATGGCGCGGTGTATGTCGGCTCGGCGAATTTGGATCCGCGCAGCCTCGGGATTAATTACGAATTGATGCTGCGGTTGACGCATCCGCCACTAGTTGCCGAGGCACGTCAGATTTTTGGGGCGGCGCAGGCGCAGGGGCGACGGATTGAATTTACGGAGTGGAAACGCGCACGCAGTTTCTGGACGCGGCTGCGGGAGCGCTGGGCATACTTTATTTTGGCACGGGTGGATCCACACGTGGCGCAGCGACAATGGCGGGCACTGCCGGATTGAGGGTGATTGTTCGTTCCGTTTACCGCGTCAGCGCGAAGAGGTAGCGTTGCACGCGGGCCGCGTCGTCGACTTGTTTGAGCTCGAGATAAATCTGCTCCAAATTGCCGCACATGCGGGCCAGCATCCGGCGCGCGCTCATCGGCTGGAGATATTCCTCACGGCCCTCGTGGTGGCAACGGGCGAGGTGGTCCATGCATTCGCTGCGCGTCAGCAGTTTGCCGAGATTGAATGCGTCCACGTAAACCTCCTCCACCGAGGACTGATATCGACAAAGCGAATGGCCCGGAAGGCCAATGCCGCAGACCGGCAACCCAAGCCGTTGGGTGATCAGGATATAAACCAGGCTCAGGCTGATGGGATTACCGGTGCGCCGGTCTAGCACGCGGTTCAGGAAACTGTTCTCCGGGTCGTAATAATTCTCCATATTGCCGGTGAAGCTTAGCTGCGTGAAGATGTATTCGTTGATCCGGGTCAGCAATCGTTCCTGCTGATTGCTGGCCGCGAGCCATTCACGCAATTCACCGGCGTAGTCGTCCAGCAGCGCGCGGTAGGCTGCGGGGTTGATCTCGGGATGTTGAGTCTGCGCTAGCAGCCAGGCGCCGGATTCCAAATCCAACTGGTCCTCGGATTGGAGGCAGTACGCCATGAAGCGCGTATCGGCGATCTCCCGATCAAA
>JANOHH010000518.1:0-1819 GCA_031406395.1 Verrucomicrobiota bacterium
GGTCGCCGGGCCGTGCGCGGGCGGCGCGGCGTATTCCCCGGCCTTGATGGACTTCATCATCATGGTGAAAGGCAGCGCCAACATGTTCATCTGCGGGCCGGAGGTCATCCAAGCGGTGACCGGCCAGAAATGCACGATGGAGGAAATCGGCAGCGCGATGGCGAACGCCAGTGTGAGCGGCAACATCCATTTTGTGGCGGAAAACGATGCCGACGCGGTGCGCATCGTCAAGAAGCTGCTTTCGTATCTGCCGGCGAACAACGTGATGGACCCGCCGCACGCGCCGACGCCGCAGGTGGATATGAGCGCGGACCCGGAGTTCAATAATCTGGTGCCGGATGACGCGAAGAACCCGCTCGACGTCACCAAAGTCATCGCGCGCCTTGTGGACAACGGCGATTACCTGGAAGTGATGAAGGAGTTTGCGAAGAACATCGTGATCTGTTTCGCGCGCATCCAGGGCATCGTGGTCGGCATCATTGCGAATCAATCGGCGGTCAAGGCCGGCACGCTGGACATTGATGCGTCCGACAAATCCGCGCGCTTCATCCGGTTCTGCAACGTGTTCAACATCCCGATTGTGAACCTGGTGGATGTGCCCGGTTTCCTGCCCGGCGTGGCGCAAGAACGCGGCGGCATCATCCGGCACGGGGCGAAGATGCTGTTCGCCTATGCCTCGGCCACTGTGCCAAAGATCACGGTGATTTTGCGCAAAGCTTACGGCGGCGCGTATCTCGCCATGTGCAGCTCGGACATGGGCGCGGATGCGGTTTATGCGTGGCCCACGGCTGAGATTGCTGTGATGGGTGCGGACGGTGCGGTGAAGATTCTCTACAAACGCGAAATCGCTGCGGCGGCGGATCCGAAGGCGGAGGAAGCGCGGCTCGTCGCGGAGTATCGCGAAAAATTCTGCTCGCCCTACGAAGCGGCGAAGAAGGCGATGATCACCGACGTCATCAGCCCGGACGAAACACGCGCCGTGGTTTCCATGGCATTGCGCAACCTGATCAGCAAACGCGAAACGCGCCCGCCGAAGAAGCACGGCACGATTCCACTGTGAACGATCAGCACATTGAGCCATGAGCAATCCCATTTACTCTCCGGACGATCTGACGCCGACCGAGGTGAATCTCGGCAAGGTGTTGGCGCTGATTTATCGGGTCTTGTCGCGACTGGATGATCCGTCGCGCAAGGCCGAGGTGCATTCGACTTTGAGCAAGGCGGTTTCGTTGCTCGAAGCCGCCCGGGCGGCCCATGCGGGCGGGGCGACCGTCCTCCCGTTGGGGGCGCAAAATGTTGCCACTGCAGTCGGGCCGCAGATGGCAGCAGTGATTGCGGCAGCAGTCTCTGTCGTGCTGGATCGTCCTTTTCGCTTGGTGTCCGTGCAGCAGGTGACGGTGCCCGTTGTGCCGCATCTCAACGTCTGGGCGGTGGAAGGCCGCACACAGATTTTCATGTCCCATAAAGTCCGTTGAACCCTTTTTACAAAACGTCATGATCAAAAGACTTCGCGTAACCGTGGATGGCCATTCCTACGACGTCACCGTCGAGGTGCCGGATGAAACCAATGCGCCGGCAGCTCCAGCGACACCCATCGCCGCGCCATCGCCAACGCCCGTCGTGGTGCCCAAGGCACCCGCGCCCGCCGCCCCTGTTGCTGCGGCAACTTCCTCCGGCTCCACCGGCCCCGGCGAGGTGCCCAGTCCGCTCGCGGGCCGTGTCACCGCCGTTGTGGTGACCGTCGGGCAGGAAGTGAAAGAGGGGGATCACCTCGTCACGTTGGAAGCGATGAAGATGAACACTTTCGTCTTCGCGCCAA
>JANOHH010000014.1:0-6077 GCA_031406395.1 Verrucomicrobiota bacterium
CCTACCTGAATCGAATGGTGGTTAATAGGCCGGCATAAGTTCGCCCGCCTGCGGAAAGCAAAGGTCAAAGGCCAACCACAGCCGGATCGCCGTAGAGGGTGAACGAACCGGTGCGGGTGATCTTCACCTCCATGACCTGACCACGATGGCGTTCCGCGCCGTCGAACAGGACAATTTTGTTGCAGCGCGTACGCCCCGTCATGCGGGCGGAATTCTTCTTACTCAGGCCTTCAACCAAAATCTGCGGTTGCTGACCGACGAACGCGTCGTATTTGCGTTTGCCGATTTCGTTGATGGTTTCCAGCAAGCGCGCGTGGCGTTCCTCGATCACGGCCTCGGGAATTTGATCCGGCATCGCCGCGGCCGGCGTATCTTTGCGGGGCGAATACTTGAAGAGATAGGCGTTGTCAAATTCCACCTCGCGGCAGAGCGAAAGCGTTTCCGCGAAGTCCGCCTCGGTTTCGCCGGGAAAGCCGACAATGATGTCGCTCGTGATGCCCATGCCGGGCCGGGTCGCACGGAGCTTGCGGATGATTTCGAGAAAGCGTTCCCGCGTGTAGCCGCGGTGCATGAGTTTGAGTACCCGGTCGCTGCCGCTTTGCACCGGCAGATGCGCGCTCTCGACGAGCTTCGGCAGGCGCGCGTACGCCGCCACCAGATCATCGCCATAACCTTTCGGATGCGGCGAAGTGAAGCGGATCCGCTCTACTCCTTCGATCTCGTGGACGGCCTCGATGAGTTGGACGAAGGGAGTAGCTGCGACGCCACGTCGCAGAGGGTGCAGCGCGACGCCCTCGTCGCGCAAACGGGACGGCGACGAGGCGTCGCTACCACGCCGACCATAACTCGTCACGATCTGGCCGAGCAGGGTAATTTCCTTCACGCCCTGCGCCACCAGTTGGCGGCACTCGGTCACGATATCTTCAATGCTGCGACTGCGTTCTTCGCCGCGGGTGTAGGGCACAATGCAGAAGGTGCAGTATTGATTGCACCCTTGCATGATGCTGACAAAGGCCGTCACGGCCTTCGCCTTGTCCTTCGTGCTCCCGTTCAGCAAGTGTTCGCGAATCGTGCCTTCGCTCCCCTGCTCTTCCGCCGTGTCCACAATCTTCTGGCGCCGGCCCGCGAAGATGTCGTCGAGATAATCCGCCGTGCGATGAAATTTCTGCGTCCCGACGACGAGGTCCACGTCCGGCAGGCGATCAATCAATTCCTGACCGCGGCTCTGCGCCATGCACCCCAGGAAACCCAGCACGACGTTCGGCCGATGCTTCCGGATGTCGCCGGCGATGTTCTCCATCTTGTTGATCGCCTTCTGCTCGGCGTTATCGCGCACGCTGCACGTGTTGAGCAGCACCACGTCCGCGACGTGTTCGGAAGCGGCAAGGGTGTAGCCCTTGGCGACGAGCTGCGCGGCGACGGCTTCGCTGTCGCGCTCGTTCATCTGGCAACCGTAAGTTTTGATATAAACGCTCGGCATGGTTACGGAGAGTAGCCGGGAAATTGCTCGAACCAAGCCGAATCAGGGTTCTCCCGTTTGCGGAGTGCCGAGCCGTTAAGGCGGTTGCCCTCGAACCCATTCTCGATTTTCAAACCGGTTTTCCGGCGGCGGCGTCAACGGGTAATTTGCTCGGGCAGGTCTTCGAGTTTGGTGATGTGCAGAATGGAGCAGCGGGTGAAGTATTCGGCAAAGCCGTCCGGATCCAAGTTCAGCCCCACCTCGACCGTGTTCCGGCCCACGAACGCCATATCGTAATTCGTGATGTCGTGATGGATGCCGTCCGAGAGATAAATTCGGAAAGGCTGGAACGGTTTGACTTGCATCAGTTCCCGAATTTGTTTTGCCGTAATCATGGACTCACTTTACCGGTGGAGTCACTTTATATCAGTGGCACGCTTTTCCGGGCGCATCTTGATGCGCTCGCTTCTGCGTCATGCGACGCAGCACGCCCTCGGTTTCAGGTTTGAATCCCGGCTCGGCAGTTTTTTCCATAGCTCAGAGCTACTTTAGCCGTCGCTTCAGCCGACGCAAGCACGCAGCCCTTGGCCACGAACGGCGCAGGCAGCCACGCCCCGGAGCGCGGGCGGTCCCTCGCCCGCAGCGCGGGGCTCGAGAAGGATCGCCCATCATTTGCGCCTCCCTTGGCGCAATCGTCCGATCGTAAAAACGAGTTCCCCCGCCGGACTTGCGGCCGGCAGGGGAATTGATTTTCTGCAAAGCAGAGGCTTGGAGGAGCTGAACTATGCCCTCAGTCTTAGTCGCCGTGTCCGGGGGGACTCACCTGGATGTTATAGGTCACGTCGAGCGGGAGGAGGCCATCCGTGCCAAAATCGAACGCACCGCTGAAGTGAATCGTGTGCGACCCCACCGACAACGGACGCACCATCACGTAATAACCATCGGCCACGGAAGTGCCCGTGCCACCAACGTCGCCAAAGATCCAAGGCGTTGGTGCGCTAAAGGTGAATTGATCGGACAGAAATCGGTAGCGATCCATTTGTTTCACCGCTTTGCCATCAACGTCGCAGGCGACGCCTACGATGAGATCGGCAAAGGAGGTTGCGATGTCCGCCTGTTCTGCCGCGGTGGCACCGTAGAAGGGAGCCGCCTCCAGACTCGAAGCCTCAATGTTAATCAGCGCGATGAAGAGCGCCTTGCCCGGCGGGATGGTGATATTCCGCACCGCGGGCGCTCCGATTGGGGAGGCCAGGAACCAGACGGACCCGGACTGCCTGGCGGTGACATCGAACTCCGGACTGTCAACAAACGGATGACCCGCCACCGGCAGGGCGAAAGCCCACTGCCACCAGGCCGCGCTCCATTCGGCATAGCTCTGGCCGTAGGGATGGGACTGCGGCGGGAGCACTCCCGGATTCCCGCCAGCCCAAGCCGGCGAGGCCGTGCCCAGCGACAGAATTGCCGTCGCCAGCAACGCGGGCATCAGGCCTGCCGTTTTGCCTGTCCAATTTGATTTGATTGAACTCTTCATTTTTGTGTTCCTTTCTCGCCAGACGACGTGCGCCTGGTTTGGTTTATCTTTTGCCTTGAACGAAAGTGACCGTAGGGGCTTCACGTTTTTGGCTTACGACTCCTTGCTACAACAAAGCGGCGGCGAGGTTACAGGAAATGTTCGGCAACCACCGGCCGGTCGGCTCATCGCACGGAAACACCATGACTCCCGACCAACGGGTGCGCAATTGCCCGAAAATGTTCTCCGCGGATTGAGGCAAGCCGATGTCATGAGCACTGACTGAGCCGAAAATCCCTCGGGCGACATCTGTTGGAAAACAAAGTTCCCCGCCGGCAACTCCACCGGCGGGGAAACGCGTTCCCTCCTGCTTTTCGATCAGCACCCTCAGTGTCCTAGTCGGTAACGGTTATGTCGTAGGAGACGGAATACTCGAAACCGAACGAGCTGACCACATGCAGCGAGATGGTGTGGTAGCCGACCTCCAGCGGGGCCAGGAGCATGTAGTAGCCATCGGCGACTTGCGGGCTGTAGGTACCGGCCGGCAAGCCTGAGATGTTATCGTCAGGAACCGTTACGCTGAATGATTCCGGCGATTTGACCCGGTAATCCTTCACATCGCTGATCGCCTGACCATCAATGGAGACATCCATCAGGGCGACGGCCTTCGTCGCATCCGCCGCGGCCTGCTTCAAGGTTTTCGCGACGCAAGGCACGCCCGGAACGGACGGCTCACAATCGAAGACCGTGGCACCGAAGATCCATTGATGCACCGGCAGGAAGATGGCCTTTCCTGCGGGCATGGTGAAAGATCGCGTCGCCGAGTCGCCGGCTGTGCCGCCCAGGAACCAGACCGGTCCACTTTGACCGAGGCCGGCCAATGATCCATCCGCATCGCTCAACCATGGGCTGGCCGCGGTGGGGAAACTCATCGCCCATTGCCAATACCCGACAACCCACTCACCGTAGGTTTTCCCATAGTAAGACTTTTCGTTGACCTTGAGCACCGGCGAATTATCCGCGAGTACTGTCGTTGAACTGCCGACTCCGAGTACAGCAGTGACCAGCAACGCGGGCAGCAAGGCCAGCACTCCGGATTTTTGATTTCTTTTTGTTGAACTTTTCATTTTGTTTTCTTTCTCTCAGGCGACACGCGCCTGGATTGGTTTGTTGTTTGTTTACTTGTGTTTCTTAAGTCCGGAATCCACTTACTCGGCGAGCTCCGGACTTAATCTTCGCTTGGCCTTGGTTCTCATTGATTCCTTCAGCGTCTGACTTGCATTTAGGTTTCAAAGTTTCTGGCCTACGACTACCTGCTACAACAAAACTGGGGCGAGGTTACAAACAATCTGCAGTCCACCCAAAAAAGAGGTGAACCACGAAATACACGAAGCACACGAAAGCAAAGGGCCAGGGGCAGTGTTGAGCTTCGCAGCGAACTTTAGCTGCGGGCGTAAATGCGAGCTGCCGCCCAACGGAGCGCGACCGGTCCCAGGTCGCAGCGGATGGATGGCAAAGCGGGTGTTGGAACAGCCGGAGGGCTTGCGGCGGGCGTGATCGCTGCGGGCGAGGAACTTCCCCCCGCGCTCCGAACCCACCTCCACTTCAGCCAGGCAATCGGTGGAATCGGTGGTTCGAATCGGGCCGCGAAGACTCATGGCTGAACTCCCACGCGGTAGTGGAACCGTTCCGCGCCAAGGGCATCGCGGCATGGACGATGAAAGCTGCGACTAAAGCAGAAAGAGCGGAAGCAAGCTTCCGCTTTGTTTGTTCTGCCTGACGCCGCGACCCGCTCAGCGCCGGCCACCCCGACCGTCTGCCTGGTCTTGGTCGCAGTCATCGTCCCCATGACCGTGCGGCCCACCTTTGCCAACCGTTAGCTCGATCGTCACATCGTGAGGCAAGTCCAACGCCTCGTCGCCGAGTTCACCCGGCTCGAAGTGGAACGTGCCACCGTACTGAATGGTGTGTTTCCCTTTGGAAAACGAGTCCACCATCACGAAGTAACCGTCGCCCACCCCGGTGCCATAACCACCGATCGCACCCCAGACCCACGGTGTGGGGGCGTTGAAGTCAAACTGCGGCGAGACGACCCGATAGGCTTCCAGGTTTTTGACGGGCACGCCGTCAATGATGCAGTACAGGTCCACGATGTGGTCGGCAAACCACTTGGAGTTGGCGCGTTGCTCCGCCTCGGTGACGCCGAAGAAGGGCGGAGCTTCCAGCGTGGACGTCTCGACGTCTCGAACCGTCAGAAGCAGCGCCGTGCCCTCGGGAATGATGACGTTGCGGGTGACCGCTGGGTCAGGAGCGCCCACAAACCATACCTTTCCTGATTGCCCCGCGCTGAAGTCGAACTCGGGGGAGTCGACGAATGGGTGACCCTCGACCGGAAGGCTCAGTGCCCAATGCCAGAAAGCCGCTTGCCAGTCGGGATAGCTCTTTCCGAAGGGACGAGACTCCGGCGGGTAGATGTGCGGCTTTTCGCGCTTGCCCTTGCCATCCGCCCAAGCCGACGAGGCCGCACCCAGCGACAGAATTGCCGTCGCCAGCAACGCGGACACCAGACCTCCCATTCTGCCGATCCCATTTGATTTGATTGAACTTTTCATTTTTTTCTTTCTCCCTGGCGACACGCGCCTGGATTGATTTTGTTTTTTGCCTCGAACGAAAACGACCTTCTGGCCTTTACGCTTTTTGGCTTACAACTTCTTGCTACAACAAAACCGCGGCAGGGTTACAAACAATCTGCAGCCAAGCCCGCAAAAGAGGTGAACCACGAAATACACGAAGCACACGAAAGCAAATGGCCAGGGGCAGCATTAAACTTCGCATCGCGCTTTAGCTGTAACATTTCGGTCGGCATTCAACGCCGAGGCACAGGGCGGTGAAGCCGCAGCCAAAGTGGACCGCGACCGGTCCCCGGTCGCAGCGGGTGAACGCCAGAGCAGTCGTCAGAAAATCCGAATGTCTCCCTGCAAATAAAGCGCTGCGGGCGAGAGACCGCCCGCGCTCCGGGAAACTCTTCGCCGAACGAAACGGTGTTGGGAGATCGCACTGCCAAAGTAGCCAAGCCGCAAAGTAGAATAGCGAGATCGGAACTTGAGC
>JANOHH010000059.1:0-2502 GCA_031406395.1 Verrucomicrobiota bacterium
TGAAATGCGCCGACGTCAAAAGGCTCTAACTCCCAGTTTTGGGCGGGATTGGGAAAATGGAATAGGCGATGATACCATGCAGACCGGCTTCCGGCAGGGGAAAGCAAAATCGAGAGTTGTCGAACTCGAGGCCGGGTTGGAATTGGAGCCGCCGCCGAACGCGTTGCGCTGCTGCAAGGGGAAAGCTTGGCCGAGGAAGGGATTCAGCGGGAACGGAGGCGATCTGATGGAGGAGTTAATGGGGCGGAAAGTAACGACGTACGGACCGGGGCCAGTGTTGGCATCAAACCGAACCCTGTCTCAAGGAAGCCCGGTAGGGTTGTTGTCTGCCCAGCCGCGCCGGCTATGGTAAGACCACCAATCCACTTCTTTCGGGTTCCGCTTTTCGGCCGCCGCGTGGGAATCGGCAAACACAAAATTCTGACGGAGGCGATGCGGGGCCGCCGTAGCTGTCCAATAGGGCATTTCCCACAACAGCACCGCTGAGGAGGGATTGGCGACCTTGCTCGTCGCGCGTCCGCTGACCGGATTCTTCTCGTCGTAACCTGATCGGTCCGCCGTCAGGTAGATGTGGTTCCAGACATAGGTGAGGTAATCATTGTCTTTGAGCATCGTTGCAAAGCCCGTTACCAAAGGATCTTTGCCCTCGAGGCCGGAAGGACATGCGTAACTACTGGAGGTCGGCTTGGCATTGGCGGGCTGGTTGGAACCGTTGTTCCTGCCGATATAGGGTTGAAGCAGCTCTGGCAAATAGGCTGTGCCGAGCGCGTGATCAGCGCCCCAGGCTCTCCCCCAGCTCTTGCAATAGGGAAACCGCTCTTTGTAATCGCTCGCATACATCGAAACTCCAAGTCCAATCTGCTTCATGTTATTGAGGCAATAGGTTTGTTGCGCCTTGGCTTTGGCCTTGCCCAGCGCGGGAAGTAGCATGGCCGCGAGAATGGCGATGATGGCGATAACCACAAGAAGTTCAATCAACGTAAATCCGTCGGTCCTCGCTGACTTGTGGCAATCGGTCGGTGGCAGACTGGGCGGCATAGAGCTTCTTCAATTCTGGATTTCATGGTAAAATTAGTTGATGATATCAATGATGTAAACATGGATTTGCGAGCGGACAAAGATTCTGCATGGCAGTGCGGACCGTTTGTCGTGGCTGCAGGGCCTATTGACAAGTAGCATAGGAAAGCATAAGAAAATGAGTAGTTCCCAAGCACCGCGAGCCGAGAAAGGCGAACTAAAATGAATAATCTGCGTTTAACCAAGAGTTCAGGATTTACCTTGATTGAATTATTGGTCGTCATCGCGATCATCGCCATTCTGGCGGCGATGCTCCTCCCGGCGTTGGCGAAAGCGAAAGAGAAGGCCCAGCGAGTGCAGTGCCTGAACAATATGAAGCAACTGGGGCTGAGCCATAACCTGTACGTGGGGGATAGCAATGATCGGATTGCACCGCCCAATTGCGGGGGTGAGGGCGGGATGGCCAATCCGGGGCTGCCGACCGGCTGGCTCTACAAGCCTGGGCAAGCAAAGCCCGGCGTGCCAGGCTTGAATCAGACCAACGGCCCCAGCAAAGGGCTCTTTTACCCGATGTTGCAGTCCTGGTCAGTGTTCCTGTGTCCCCTCCACAAGACCAATACGGCGGCGTGGAAGTTTAGCGCCGTCAAGTTTAGCAGTTACTTGATGAATGGCGCGGTCATCGCTGGCAGCCAGGGCTATGATTGGGGTGCCGGAGCGGCCGGGAAAACTTACAAGAACTCCGCTTTCAAAGCGACCGACATGCTGCTCTGGGAACCCGACGAGCGCGACTCCAATTACTTTAATGACGGCTCCAGCCGACCTAGTGAAGGACTCACGGAGCGGCACAACAGCGGGGCCACCATGGGGCATTTCGACGGGCATGTAGAATACGTGAAATGGAAAAAGTATTTTCAACTGGTCGCCGACCCACTAAAAAACAGCCTTTGGTGTTACCCAGGCAATCCATCCGGTCGCTGAAACGTTTTGAATCCGCCGTGAGAAGCCAGCCATTCTTGCTTTTGATCTCGGCGACGCTGGTGTTTTTTGCCGGCGCGTGCAGCCAGCAGCCGGATGTGAAAGTTAGCGCATCTGAACTGGAAAAGGCCTTTCAAACGCCGGCCGCACCCGCCGCCGGTCAAGCCGCCGCAGGGTCCGCGCAACCTTCACCCACCGAAGCCCAGGATCTCGTCAATGCAGCTCTTGCGGCGGCTCGGGAGGGTGATTATGCGAGCGGCGTGATTGCGTTGGAAGCGGCCCAACGCAAGCCCGGGGTGACGACCGAACAAGTGATGGCCGTGCAACGGACCCTGCAGGCCATGGCGGGCGACCTGCTGAACCGGGCTGGCAACGGCGATCAGAAAGCCCTCGACCAACTTAAAGCCATCGAAAAATCGCGCTCACAGTGAGGGTTGAGTTGAGTCGCTCATTGGCCGGTTGAAGGCGCTCCCCGCAGCGGGCCAACTGGTAGCCCAAGTCGTTGAGTTG
>JANOHH010000085.1:0-3321 GCA_031406395.1 Verrucomicrobiota bacterium
TATTCGCGAGCTCGGCACGGCGATCGGGGACGCTGCCGGGGCCGCAACAAAGCGACTCAAAGCGGTGAAGGACAGCAAGAGTCGGATCATCATCCTGCTCACCGACGGCGACAACAACAAGGGGGAGATTGATCCCGTGCCGGCCGCGCAGCTCGCCGCGATGCTGGGGGCGAAGATCTACACCATCGGCATTGGGATTGAAGCGCCGTGCCAGTTGCCCAAGTTCAATCCCGCCACGGGAAAGTTGCAGCTCGATCCAATGGGCAATGTAATCCCGACGCTCACCTTGCAGCCGGCCAACTACACGGTGCTCGATAAAATGGCCCGGCTCGCGAAAGGGCGGTCTTATCGGGCCACGAACCGGAGCGAACTGCAAAACATCTACGACGAAATTGACCAGCTCGAACGCACGGAAGTGAAGCTGCGGCGGTTCACCACCTACACGCCCTTGTTCCAATGGCCGTTGCTGGCAGCGCTGGGATTGTTCGGGCTGGAACTGTTGCTGGCCAACACCCGAATGCGGAGAGTTCCGTGAGGGAAAAACAATTAAAAATGAAAAATGAAAAATTAAAAACCCGCCAGCCGTCGGTTTCGGCATTTTGCATTTTGCATTTTGCATTTTGCATTGTTCGCTAAACCATGGACTTCGCTCATCCTCAATTTGCCGAACCGCGCTGGCTCTGGCTCGCGATGCTGGGGCCGCTGTTGCTGGTGGCCTTGCACCGTTACTCCGCTTGGGCGCGCCAGCGGCAGCTCGCCCAACTGGCCGCGCCACATTTTCTCGCCGACCTGACGCGCTCGCACAGTCCGGCACGCCGCGCCTTCAAGCACGCGTTGCTCGTGCTGGGCGTGGCGGGTATCGGCCTGGCGCTGGCGCGACCCCAATGGGGCGAGCAGGAAGGCGGCGGACAAGCGCTCGGCGAGGACATCATGTTCGTGGTGGACTGTTCACAAAGCATGTTGGCGGCGGATGTGACGCCGAACCGGTTGCAACGCTCGCAACTGGCAATTCTCGATTTCGTGAAACGTTACGGCCGCGGACGGATCGGGTTGGTGGCCTTTGCGGGGCAGGCCTTCTTGCAGTGCCCGCTGACGTTTGACCACGGGGCTTTTGAAGAAGCGCTGACGGCCTTGGATGAAAGAACCATTCCCGTAGCGGGCACGGACATTGGCCGCGCGCTCGCCGGGGCTTTTGAAGCCATGGAAAAGATTGATCGCCGCAAGGTGATGGTGCTGATCACCGACGGAGAGGATTTGGAGAAAGGCGGCGTCCGCGTGGCCCAGACGCTGGCCACGAATAACGTGGTGGTTTTCACGCTGGGCGTCGGCACGCCGGCGGGCGCGCAAATTCAAGTCCTCAACCACCAGGGCAAACCGGAATTCCTGCGTGACGCCCGGGGCGAAATCGTACGCAGCCGGCTGGATGAAACCACGCTCCGCGCCGTGGCCCAGGCGACCCGCGGAAATTATTTCCCCTTGGGACCGGTGGGCGAAGGCCTGGCCCGGGTTCAGTCAGCGCTGGCCACAATGGACGGAGCCGGTGATTCGGCGCGGGCAAAGCGATTTGCCATTGATCGGTTTCACGTTCCGGTCGCCGTCGTGCTCGGCTTGCTGGTGATCGAATCATTGCTGGGAACACGGCGCAACCAATTCAAAAGGCAAAAGGCAAAATTGAAAATGACGGGGCCGTTGGCCGTCCGGTTTCTAATTTTGAATTTTACATTTTTAATTGGTAACTCCATCGCGGAAACGAATGAAGTGGCAGCGGTCAGCGAAGAACGGTCTCCCACCAACCCGCGGGAATTTTTCAACGCGGGCACGCAGAAAGTGCGCGATGGGAAGTGGCGCGACGCCGAGCCGTTGCTGCAAACGGCGGTCGCGAGCCAGCAGGCGGGCTTGCAGCCGTTGGCGCTTTACAATCTGGGTCACACGCGCTTTGCCCTGGGCGCGGAGGAATTGAAGAAATCGCCGGATGGCAAACAAACCGCCGCGCGCGCGCGGGCCGCCGGCAGCACCGCCGCCGCCGCCACCCAAACCGTCAATGAGGCTTTGGCAGGTGATGATCTGCCGAAAATGCTGGAAGCCTATCAACGGGGCCGCGGCGCGCGGCGGGAAATCAAAGCCGCGACCCAGGCAATACGGCGGGCGCTGGAGGTGCATGGCAACGTGCTGACGAAATGGCAGCGGGCGGCGGGCGATTTCAAGAGCGCGGTCGAGTTGAAGCCGGATTACGCCGATGCGCAGCACAACGCCGACGTGGTGGATCGCCACATCGCGAAACTGGTGGACAGTTTGCGAGAGATGCAGAATGCGCAGAACGGGCTCGGCCAGAAAGCCGCTGAGCTGGGGGCCGCCATGAAGGCTCTAAGGGGAAAGATGCCGGGTCCGAGCCCGGGACCGACGCCGGGCCCGGGCGGCGACGAGGACGAAGACGAGGATGCGCCGTTTGGCCCGCAGCCGGGAATGCAGGAAGGCTTGGGCCGCGAAGGCAAAGAAATCCCGATCTCACCCGAGCAGGCGGGCCAGTTGCTCGATGGTTTCAAACTCGGCGGCAATGCGCGGCTGCCGCTCACCCCGGGCAACGAGAATCCACCGAAGGATCGCAAGGGGAAGAACTGGTGAGCATTCCAAATTCCAAATCAATAGCCAGCGGGTCCGCAGCCTCGGCCTTTTGCATTTTGCATTTTGCATTTTCAGTCGGCTTGACCGGTTACTTCGCACCGGTCACGGCCACCGCGCAGCCGGCGAATGCGCAGGATCCGCTGATTTTGCTGATGCAATCGCAGCCCTCGATCGTCACGCAAGCGCCGAAGCAGGCGGTCGCCGTATTCGATCCGCCCATGGTCCGCGTGGGCGAGGAAGCGACCTATCGCATCACCCTGAACGCACTGTTGGACTCGATTAGCTTGCCGGCGAAATTGCCAGTGCCCACCGGACTGGTTTTACGACCGAGCGCAAGCGCGCAGGTTTTTCGGCAAGTCGGCGGCACCCTGCTGCCGAACAGCGCGTTCAATTACCGCGCCCGAAGTGATCGGCCCGGCACTTTTGTCATCCTGGAGTTCACCGTTCAAGCGTACGGCCAGACGGTCACGGTTCCCGCCACGCGTCTGGAAGTCGTGCCAGCCAATGTGACACCTCCGCAAACCATAACGCGACTGCAACTGGAGTTGCCGATGACCAACTTGTTCGCCGGCCAGGCCATCAATGCGCGTGTGCGGCAGAGCGCCTCGGATCAGGGAGCGATCCAGGGGCTGACGCAGGTGGAATTGATCGGCGATG
This sequence comes from Verrucomicrobiota bacterium, assembly GCA_031406395.1. GTDB lineage: Bacteria > Verrucomicrobiota > Verrucomicrobiia > Limisphaerales > JADLHS01 > JADLHS01. Next base: position 3,280 of record JANOHH010000085.1, read on the forward strand.
GCATCCTGGTGGATCGCAGCTTCACGCAGCAACGAATTGAAG
>JANOHH010000120.1:0-4624 GCA_031406395.1 Verrucomicrobiota bacterium
CGCCCATGTTCGAAAAAGTCCTTGTTGCCAACCGCGGTGAAATCGCCGTGCGCATTATTCGCGCATGCAAAGAACTGAATATCCGCACGGTGGCGGTTTATTCCGAGGTGGACGCCAACTCCATGCACGTGCAGTTGGCCGACGAGGCCATCTGCATTGGTAAATCGCCTTCGAACGAAAGTTACCTTCGCATTGATCGCATTATCAGCGCGGCAGAAATCGCGGATGTGGATGCGATTCATCCTGGTTACGGTTTTCTCTCCGAAAACGCCCACTTCGCCGATGTTTGCGAAAGCTGTAACATTCGTTTTATCGGTCCGAGCTCCCGGGCCATGAACGCGCTGGAGGATAAAGCTCTGAGCCGGGCGCTGGCAAAAAAGGCCGGCGTGCGCACGCCCCCGGGGTCGGAGGGCGTGGTGGATAACGAACAAGCTGCCTTGGCCGTGGCCAAGCGTATTGGTTATCCGGTCATGATCAAGGCCGTGGCGGGCGGCGGCGGACGCGGGATGCGCGCAGCCCACAATGATGTTTCGCTCGTCAAAGGCTATCACACCGCGCGTAACGAGGCCGAGAAAGCCTTCGGTAATTCGGGAGTTTACGTTGAAAAACTCATCGAGAACCCGCACCACATCGAATTTCAAATCCTCGGCGACAACAAGGGTCGCATCATTCACCTCGGGGAGCGCGATTGTTCTGTCCAACGGCGGAACCAGAAGGTTGTGGAGGAGACGCCCTCACCGCTCTTTGGCGAAAGCAAGTTCAAGAAATTGCGTGAAAAGATGGGCCGGGACGCCGTGCGGATCGCGGAGGTCGCGAATTATACCAACGCCGGCACGGTCGAGTTCATCGTGGACAACGACGCCAATTATTATTTTCTCGAGGTCAACAAGCGCATCCAGGTGGAGCATCCCATCACCGAAGAAGTAACCGGGGTGGATCTGGTGCGCGCGCAATTGATGATCGCGATGGGTGAACCGTTGAAAATGTCCCAAGGCGATGTGCAATTCAAAGGGCACGCTATCGAGTGCCGCATCAATGCCGAGGATCCTTTTGATGAGTTTCGGCCTAGTCCCGGCCGAATTGAGATGTACTACCAACCCGGCGGCCGTGGTGTCCGGGTGGATACCCATGCGTATGCGGGCTATACCATTCCGCCGACCTATGACTCCATGATCGGCAAACTTATCACCTATGGTAAAGATCGCCGCGAAGCGATGGACAAGATGAGCCGTGCCCTGGGCGAATATCTTATCACCGGCGTGAAGACCACCATTTCCTTCCAACAGGCGATTTTGCAGGACCCGAACTTCCGGCGCGGCGTCTATTCCACAAATTTCGTCGAGCAACTCCTCAGCGGCGCCCGCCGCGAGCTTATTGAAGAAAAGAGTTGATGCGGCCAAGCGCCGGCTGGAGCGGGGGCAGCGGGGACTGGGGTTTGTCAAACCGTGCGGGGTAAATCGCAAGAAATGGCTGGTGTCCGAATTAGGTTTTCGCATAGCTTCTCCCCACCTTATGAGAAACAAAACACTTAAATTCCTTGGCCTCTCCCTCCTCTTAACCGTGGGGCTCGCGTGCCAGCTTTCCGCCAGCGAAGCGGACATCAAAATCCCCGACCTCAGCACTGTGAAGTTCGCGGGCCTTGGCGGTGTCAGCGGTCACACGCTCATGATGCTCGGCATTGTTGTCTGTGCCATCGGTGCCTTGTTTGGCATCGTGCAATATCTCCAAACGAAAGCCCTGCCCGTTCACGAGAGCATGGCCAAGGTTTCACACAGCATCTACGAGACCTGCAAAACTTATCTGCTTACGCAGGGTAAATTGCTCGCCATTCTCTGGGTGTTGATCGCGGGCTGCATGATCTTCTATTTCGGATTCCTGCAACAGAATACTGCCGGGCACGTCATCGTGATTTTACTCGCCTCGATTCTGGGAATCCTTGGCAGCTATGGGGTGGCCTGGTTCGGCATTCGCATTAACACCATCTCCAATTCCCGCACCGCATTCTCTGCGCTCAGAGGCAATCCCTTCGCCACCCTCTGCATCCCGCTCCGCTCCGGCATGAGCATTGGTCTGCTGCTCGTCGCGGTGGAATTGTTCTTCATGATTTGCATCTTGATGTTTCTGCCGTCGGAACTGATCGGCCCCTGCTTCATCGGGTTTGCGATCGGTGAATCGCTCAGCGCGTCGGTGCTCCGTATCTGCGGCGGCATCTTCACCAAGATTGCCGACATTGGTTCGGACTTGATGAAAATCGTTTTCAAACTACCCGAAGACGATCCGAAGAACCCTGGTGTAATCGCGGACTGTACCGGTGACAATGCGGGTGACTCGGTGGGGCCGACCGCGGACGGTTTTGAAACCTACGGCGTGACCGGCGTGGCGCTGATTGCGTTCCTTGCCCTGGCCCTCGCGGCCAGCCCGACGGTTTGTGCCACGCTGATTATCTGGCTCTTCGTCATGCGAGTGTTGATGATTTTGACCTCGTTGGGCTCTTATTTTCTTAATGAAGCCATCAGCAAGGCCATGTTTGGCAGCAAGAAGGATTTCGATTTTGAAGCGCCGTTGACCCATCTCGTATGGATCACGTCAGCGGTTTCCATCGCCGTCACGTTCGTCGCCAGCAAACTCCTGCTCGGCGATTTTACCTTTAACGGGGTTGCCCAACCCGCGCTGTGGTGGGTGCTGTCGGCGATCATTAGTTGCGGAACGGTGGCGGGAGCGCTGATTCCTGAGTTTACCAAGGTTTTCGTGAGCACCAACTCCCGCCACGTCAAAGAAGTGACCAACTGTTCCAAGCACGGCGGCGCCTCGTTGAACATCCTGTCGGGCTTCGTGGCCGGCAACTTCTCGGCCTTTTGGATGGGGCTCGTCATCATGGTGCTCATGTTCACGGCGTGGCAGTTCTCCACAAATTCTGCATTGATGGCGCTCATGCCGGAGCAATTCAAATTCGCCGCGCCGATCTTCGCCTTCGGCCTTGTGGCTTTTGGCTTTTTAGGAATGGGGCCGGTAACCATTGCGGTGGACAGTTACGGTCCCGTCACGGACAACGCGCAGTCCGTCTATGAGTTGAGCCAGATCGAAGGCCACAGCGCGGACGACAAGAAGCGCGCGAGCGATCAGATCAAGAAGGATTTTGGTTTCGTGCCGGACTTCGAGAACGCCAAGTATCAACTCGAGAAAGGCGACGGCGCGGGCAATACTTTCAAAGCCACGGCCAAGCCCGTGCTCATCGGCACGGCGGTCGTCGGTGCGACCACGATGGTGTTCGGCATCATCATGCTGTTGGAAAATATGTTCGGCGGCGTGGTGGGCAAGCTCTCCATCGTCCAACCCGAAATCATCCTCGGCATCGTCATGGGTGGATCGGTGATCTACTGGTTCACCGGTGCTTCCTGTCAGGCGGTCGTGACCGGTGCGTATCGCGCGGTGGTTTACATCAAGGAGAACATGAAGCTCGACGCCACCACGGCATCGGAGAAGGACAGCAAGGAAGTCGTGCGGATCTGCACCGTCTATGCGCAGAAAGGGATGTGGAACATCTTCATTGTGGTGTTCTGTTTCGCGCTCGCACTGCCGTTCTTTGATCCGTATTTCTTCATCGGTTACCTCATCGGCATCGCCTTCTTCGGTTTGTTCCAGGCCATTTTCATGGCCAACGCCGGCGGTGCCTGGGACAACGCCAAGAAGATCGTGGAAGTGGACATGCGTCAGAAAGGCACTGAGCTGCACGCCGCAACCGTGGTCGGCGACACCGTGGGCGATCCGTTCAAGGATACCTCATCGGTGGCGATGAATCCGGTGATCAAGTTTACCACGCTGTTTGGTTTGCTCGCGGTGGAAATTGCCGTGACCATGACCCAGAGTCACAAGGAGGCCTTGAAACTGAATCCGAGCGCGATGAACTGGAGCCCGTGGGTCGGCGCGTTTTTCTTCCTTGTTGCCTTGGTCTTCGTTTATCGCTCGTTCTACGGGATGCGGATCCCCGAAGACAAATAGGCGGTGGTTTTTGCACAGGCGCCCTTCCGGTTTCACTCACCCGGAAGGGCGCTGCTTTTTCCAATGGCCTGAGCTTGCCCCTCGACTCAGGCCCGGGCGACCTGCTAATTTTGGCTTGTGACTAGTCTCCTTCTGGGTGTGGTAAGCGCGCTGATCGCCACGAATCAAATCGTGGCGACCACCAACCCGCTCCCCAACCTCACCAATGCCACGCTCGCCGCCCCGAACCCTGATGACCCCGTCGAAAAGCAATATCACCAGTTGATGGCCGAGGATGACGAGGCGCAGGCGGAGGTGGACAAGTGGATCCGTGATAACCAGGAGTTTGCAACCCAGGGCGCGGGAATTTCGCGCGAAGGCTTGAGCCGACGAATCCTGGAACGCTTTGCCCCTGTGCGCAAAGGCTACGAAACCTTTCTGCAGCAACACACCAATCACGTCCGGGCCCGCATCGCTTACGCAAGTTTTCTCGATGACATTCATGAGGAGGAGGGGTCGATAGCGCAACTGGAGTTGGCCCGCGAAATTGATCCCAGCGAACCCTCGGTCTGGAACAACCTTGCCAATCATTACGGTCACGTCGGCCCGGTGACCAAGGCATTTGATTATTACGCCAAAGCCATCG
>JANOHH010000158.1:0-2181 GCA_031406395.1 Verrucomicrobiota bacterium
GACATCGCGGTGGCGACGAACTGCGGCCAGATCAAGACCGGCTCCTTGAGCCGCTCGGATCGCCTGGCAAAATACAATCAACTCCTGCGGATCGAGCAATTGCTTGGCAAGAATGCGGTTTATGCTGGCACGAGCGCGTTGCCGAAAGGGCGGTAATTCGGGCCGGGCCTGGAATCCATGGCGATGCTGGCCGGGTACAGAGTGAAAAGCCCCCACCCGCAGATTCAAAACCCGGAAGTCAGGCGACTGGCTCCCGGGTTGCTTTTGCCATCGGTGAAACCTTTTGGGAATTGAAACGGGTCGCATCGTGGTGGCGCTGTGGCGCGGGCCGGCCCATCGTACCACGCAGGAGGCCGAGTTTCGAAGGCGATGGAGGGTGGAGCACCACCCGGATGCGTCGCCGCGTGGCTGGTTTGATCTACCTCGCTCTATTTGCGCCCTATTTGCCTTGCATCCCGCCCGCTCGCGTGGCACAAAATTCCCTCGAAGTTAGCAACCAAACAAAGCCTATGAAAAATATCACCTTAAGTCTGATGACCGCGCTCATTCTCTCCACCCTCGGCCCGCTTACGCTGTTGGCGAATGACCTGGACGCACTGGCCGGGAGATGGGTCGCCAAAGTGGACGCCCAAGGCCAAACCTTCAAGCAAACCTTGGAGATCAAGAAAAACAAGTTCACGTTCGAGGCTGCCCGCGACGGCGGGCAAACCGTGCTTTACGCCGAGGGGGAAGTGAAGACCGAAGCGTACGGCCCGTTCAAGGCGGCCAAGTTTTACAATATCCGCGGCGGCACTTCCTCCTCTGAACTCGAATCAGTGGATGATGATCGCACGGTTATTTACTCGCTGGGCTACAATGAAATGATGGTGGCCGCGAACTTTGATAAGGAACGGTCGGAGCCGGCGACGGTGACCAAATACACCAAAGTGGCGGCGTCCGCGGCGTCCAAGACGCTCGTTATTGATAAGATCGTGATGCACAAGTCGCCCCAGTCCGCTGAGTATTTCCTATGTTTTGAAGCCACCGTAGGCGAAGCGACCAAACGATTTAACGTTCCGGACAAGACATACGAAAAGGACGGGTTGACGATTGCGACCGACTTGGCCATCCCCAACGTCAGCCAGGACGCGACATGCAAGTTTGTTCTGAAACTCGATGACGTGGCAGGCGACGAATGCACTGAGGAAATGGACAATCGCAGCGCTGGCAGCTTCACGGCCACGGAGAGCGGTTCGCGGGAATTCAAGCCCGAGAGTCAGTGGCGCTACACGATTTACTGGCACTTGAAATAGTGCGCAGTGACAGCTGGCAAAGGCTCACCCTCGCGAGATCGGGCCCGGCAAATCCGCGGCGGCACGCCGGCAGGAAACCGGGCGACGGTTGATCGTGTTACGGAGCCACAATCCGATAAAATCGGTTCGCATACCTGCCGACAGCCGGATCCTCGAACCGGAACGTGCCGTCACCGAGTGTTTCCGCGACGCCGATTTGTTGCCAGTGAATCAAGTTCGTGGACGCTTCCACAAAGCAGGTCCTGCTCTTTGGGCCGGCGAACTTCAGCTTAAGCTTTCCATTGCCCCGCTGCATCACCTCGGAAAAAGTCGTTTCGTAGCGAGCCAGTCCCGTGCCCGTCAAAATGTCCATGATCTCCTGCGCGGTCCCGATCAGCAGCGCGGCGAGGGCTGGATTCTGGGGTGCGATTTGGACGCTAACCTTGTTCTGCAAGGCTTTGAGTTGATTCAGCCCGGCCGTCAGATTGCACCGCTCGAAGGATGCGGCGGCGGCGCGCAGACTGGCGAGCAAGGGCTGGGGATTACGTCCGCCAAGGTCCGCTGGCTCCACCACCTGGGCGAGCGTGTTCACGGCTTCCGCCGGCGACAACACGTGGAAAGCGGTCGTGGCGGTGGCGGAGTCGTGGCCGTCGGAGACGAGCAAGGTGATCGTGTGCCTGCCGGGTGTGAATTGGTTGGTTACCGTCGCGGTGGTACCGAGCGTGTTTGTGCCTTCCGTCCACGTGAATTGCAACGGTTCATTCTCAATATCGCTGGACTGGGAGCCATCCAAAATCACCCAGGCATTGCTGCACACGGGCGCGACCACCACCAAGTTCGACAAGCCGGGGAGTTGGGTTAGCGGTGAGATGACGATCTTTGGGTCGGGCGCGCGTCGTTCACCGGCAGC
>JANOHH010000168.1:0-2091 GCA_031406395.1 Verrucomicrobiota bacterium
AGTGCGGCTCAAAGCCTTTGCCACGAACGTGGAATCGGACAAGCTGAGCGTGGCCACGAAACGCGGCTCGGTGGAACAGCGGCAGGCGCGCTTGAAGGAATTGCAGGGTGAGTTGCAGCAATCTTCGACCGAGCAGGACCAGCTTTTGCAGCAGCAGGCCGAGAAGCGTTCCCGCCTGAGTGTGCTCGAACAACTCGAAGGGTCGCACGAAGGTTTCAGCGCCGGAGCGGTTGCGGTGTTGCGGAAATCGCGCTCGGTCATTGGTTCGCTGGCGGACCGGATTCGCGTGCCGGACAATTACGTCGTCGCCATTGAGAACGCGCTGGGCCATCACCTTCAGCTCGTGCTCACGGAGCAGCCGGAGTCGGCCCAGCAGATTCTTGCCGAACTCAGCACGAGCAAGGTGGGCCGCGCCAGCGTCGCGGCGCTCGCCATCGAACATTCGGACGACAAGCAGCTCGCCTTTGACGGTGAATTGGCGCCGGGCTCGACCGGTTCAGAAGCCAAGCCGCTCGAGGCTGGTGAAGTGGTGCACGCGTTGAGCGTGGTGCAGAGCGATCCGTCGGTGGCAAAACTCTTAAAGTCGCTGCTCGGCCGGACGTTTATCGCCGCCGACCTTGGCACGGCCACCGCGCAAATCCGGAACGGCCATGCGGGTTGCGATTTCGTCACATTGAGCGGCGATTTGTTGAGCCGGCACGGCATTTACACGGGCGGCTATTTGAACGGCAACAGCAACAGCAAGGCGCCGTCGTCCATTCTCGGTCGCAAGAACCAGATCACCGAACTGCAGGCGCACGTGGCCGAAATTCTGGAGCGCGTGGCCGAGGCGAGCCGCAAGCGGGGCGCATTGTTAAGCGAGCAGACCGAATTGCAGGCCAGTTTGCAGGAGGCGCAGAACGAGTTGCGCCATCAGGAAGTCGCCATCGCCACCCGCGAAGGCGAGTTCAATGCGCTGGAAAATTCGCGCCGGCTGCTGCACCAGAAAATTGATACCGTGGTTTACGAGGTGCAAAGCCTCGCCGCGCAGGAGCAGGAAGGCAACGACAAGCGCGGGGCACTGGTCGAGCGGGCGACCGCGCTGGAAACGCGCGAGTCAACTGGGCAGCAGCGGGTTTCCACGCTGACCCTCAATCTGGAAAATCTCCGGCAGCAGCGCGACGCTGCGACGGCCACCTTGACGGAAAGCAAAGTTTCGCTCGCGACCGAGGAACAGATGTCCGCCTCGTTCCGCCAACAACTGCAATCGCTGGAACAGCGCGTGCGCGAACTGGCTCAGATCATTGAGCAGCGCCGCGCGGAGATTGCTTCCTTCATCAGCCGCAAGGCGCAGGCGGAATCGGAGATCGCCGAGTCGCAAGGCCAACAGGCGCGGCTCGCCCATGAGCGGGAACAGGTCAACGCGCAGGCGGCCGGGATTCTGGCGCGCAAGCAGACGCAGGAAGCGGACGTGACCGCGCGCGATGAAGGCTTGCGGGAACAGCGCCGGCATTTGACGCAGTTGCAGGAATCGCGCAGCACGATTGACGTGGAACTGGCGCAGAAAAACATGGCGGCGCAAAACCTCCGCGAGCGGATCCAGCAGAAGTATCACCTCAACCTGGACGACGTCCGTAGCGAGTGCATCACCATCACCTACGCCGAAGAAGGCCCGGCGAAGGTTGAAACCATGACGCCCGAGGAAATGGCTGCCAGCGGCGTGGGCACGGATTGGAACGCCGTGGCGCAACAGGTCGAGACGTTGCAGAAACGGCTCGACGAACTCGGCCCAGTAAACCTCGTGGCCATCGAGGAATACGAGGAGACCGAGCAGCGCCATCAATTCCTGACCACGCAGTACGACGATCTGGTGGCGGCCAAGGCGCAGTTGCTCGAGGTCATCAACCGCATCAACTCCCAGACCCAGGAGATGTTCACGACGACCTTCAACCAGATTCGGGACAACTTCCGCCTCATGTTCACCGAGGTCTTTGGCGGTGGCAAAGCGGACTTGATCCTCACCGATGCGAACGACGTGTTGGAGTCCGGCATTGAAATCGTCGCGCGCCCGCCCGGCAAGCAACTGCAAACCATTTCGCTGCTCTCCGGCGG
>JANOHH010000544.1:0-1254 GCA_031406395.1 Verrucomicrobiota bacterium
TTGCTGGGGTTGGTCGTTCTCATGGCGGTCCGATTTTTTGGTTAACTTACAATGAAAAAACGACGGGGTGGGCTCGCGTCCACATTGGTTATGCTCACCACCCCGTTGGTGAGAATCAATGAATTCGTCAACTTGGTCCAAAGGGCAAACGGCAACGCTGGATCGCTGCTGGCCTTCAATTCAATATCCGGGAGACGATTTGAACTCACCGGGGTGCCATCCACAGTGCGGATGGTGAGTTGGAGATTGTTGGCGAACGAGAATTGCGGCGAATCCAGCTTAAGGTCCGGCATCGCGAGATCAAAAGCGGCGGCGTACGCAGTGCTGCGCACATACACCTTTCCGTCGCAAACAGCGGGAGCGTTCCAGCACTTATTGTTGTCGGAGTGGTAATTTGGCACCGCCCGAAACCGCGCCACCTCCGTGTAGGCATTGGTGTTCAACTTGGCCAGCACGAGATAACCGCGTTCGGTGATGCTCAACAAATGATCATCCACAATGAGCGTGGCGCCGCGACCAAATCCGTTCGTCGCCCATTTTAGCGCGCCTGTTTGCAAGTCAATGCAGCGCAGTTGCGCATCCGCATTGTCCGGCGTGAACTGGCCATAGAGGTGGCCTTGATGGCCGACCGGCGTCATCCAATGGCTCAAGAGATTTGCGTTCGTCCAAAGTGGCGTGGTCACCCAGGTCGTGTTGGAAAGGGCAACGCGCGTCGCAAACGAGCCCTTGCCGTAGTTGGCCGTCATGAAAACGATGTTGCTATGAACCACGGGCGACGCTGCAAAGCTGGTGGAGTAGGTGAACGGATAAGCCGCCTTCCACAGCAAGCTGCCATTCGTCGGATTCAACGCCACCAGGCCGCTCTGGGTGGCGAAGACCAGTTGCCGCGCGCCATCGATCGTCGTCAGGACGGGCGTGGAATGCGTCATGGCCTCGTTCTGTGAACGCCAGGCGAGACTGCCATCCGTGGTTCGCAAAGCCATCAACGACGATGATCCCGCGTTGGCATTGAGAAAGATCAGGCCGTTCTCCATCAGTGGCGAAGCCGCGTTTTGCCAGGCGATCACATCGCCGCCATACGTGAGGCGGAGATCATTGGACCAGATGACCGAGCCGTTGGTCGCGTTCAACCGCAGCAGCTTGAGGTAGGAGGTCAGCACGTAAACCGATCCGCCGTCCAAGGTGGGCGTGCTGCGCGGTCCGTCATCGGTGCTGCCCACGCCACCGTCGTAAGCGACGATGTCGTCCACCGGC
>JANOHH010000186.1:0-3212 GCA_031406395.1 Verrucomicrobiota bacterium
TATCCTCGTGCAATTTCTGGTGGAGGCCCTGATGGTGGGAATTGTTGGCGGCACGATTGGGATTGGAGTGGGGGTGGGCATACCCAAATTTGTAAAGCTGCTCGCCTCGGTTTGCGCGGATCTCAAAATTCCTGCCGAGACGCTCACCATGGTCGCAGGCTGGCCAACGCTTGTTCCGCTGCCGATCATTGCCATCGCTTTCCTAAGTAGCGCCGGGATCGGAATCGTCTCGGGATTTTATCCCGCGTGGAAAGCATCAAAGCTGGACCCGATCGAGGCGCTGCGGTATGAGTAAGGATGAGGACAAACGCAGAGATGCGGAGGACGCGGAGAAACGCAGAAAATTAATTTTGGTTTCTTCTTCGAGTCTTTGCGGTGTCTGCGTAGCGGCATCGGAGATTATTTCCCGGGGGAAATGAAAGCCTACATTCATTCCACACACACAGCACAACTCTTCGCCGCCGCCGTGGCGCGGGCGGCGGAGTTATTGCGCGCGGGTGAAGTGGTCGCTTTGCCGACGGAAACGGTCTATGGCCTCGCGGCCAACGCCCTCGATGCGAAGGCGGTTGCAAAAATCTTCGCGATCAAGGGCCGGCCCGCTCATAATCCCATCATCGTCCATGTCGCGAGCGTCGAACTGGCCAAACGTTGCGTCACCGACTGGCCGACGGCGGCGGGGCAACTCGCGGAAAGTTTCTGGCCCGGCCCGCTCACGCTGGTTCTACCGAAGTCTCAGGCGATTCCTGACCTCGTTACGGCGGGCGGTACAACCGTAGGGGTGCGCTGGCCAAGTCATCCGTTTATTCAAGCCGTGATTCGCGAGTGCGGTTTCCCAGTGGCGGCGCCCAGTGCGAACTTGTCGAACGAGATTTCCCCCACCAACGCCGAACACGTCCGAAAACAATTGGGCAACAAACTCGCGCTCATTGTGGATGGCGGACAATCGCAGGTCGGCATCGAGTCCACGGTGGTGGATCTCACGGTGCTGCCACCACGCGTTCTCCGCCCGGGCATGATCCACGAGGAATCACTCACGGCGGTGTTGGGGGAAGTCCAACACCGAACATCCGGCATCCAACCGCCAACCCTGCGCAGTCCGGGACTGTTGAAAAAGCACTATGCACCGAAGGCGAAGCTGGTGATCTGGAATTGGACCGACGACGCCGACTTACACCGGCAACTCGAGAACCTCAAATCGAAGGTCGCAAATTCACACATCATCGCCCACACCGAGATCCCCGCGGGCACGGACTGGGGCGGTGTGAGCGTGATTCCGCATGATGCGGAGGCGTTCGCCCGCGCGCTCTACGGCGAGTTGCATCGGTGCGACGAAGCCGGTGCCGCGCTGATTGTGGTCGAGGCGCTGCCCGATACGATTGAATGGCGAGCCATCGCCGATCGTCTGAATCGGGCGGCGAGTTGACGAACGCCGACCGTTACCCCTACCCTTGCACTTGATGAAACTTTTAGGATTGATGGCTGCCAGCATGATGGCGGTGCTCACGCTCAGCGTGCGGGCGGAATCACCGCAGACGCGGGCCCTGTCACTGGAAGACTGCATTCAAATTGCGATTCAGCACAACCTCGATGTGCAGATCGTTCGGACCGGCCCCCAAATTGCGCAGTTCACCCTGTCCGGCTCCTACGGTAGTTACGATCCTCAGTTCCGGTTTTCCGGTTCCCATGACTCCAATTTGGCTCCCGGAGGTTTCGATGAGCAAGGTCGAGTGTTTGAAGGAACAGAGAGCAAAATCGACAATTTCGGCAGCGGAATTAGCGGGCTGCTACCCTGGGGGTTGAACTACGAGCTCGGCGGCAGGGTATCCGCTTTTACGGCGCGCGCGACGTACGCGTCGAGGAGATCGCCATTCCCTATCCTGAAGCCGGCGAGGTTCTCGTTCGGGTGAAAACGGCGCTCACGTGCGGCACCGATCTGAAGACATTCGTTCGCGGCGCGCACCCGATCATTCGCGAGATTCCGTCGCTCTTCGGCCATGAGTTTGCCGGCGTGATCGAAGCGGTCGGCACGGGCGTGACCAACTTCAAGCCGGGAATGCGCGTCGTGGCCGCGAACTCCGCGCCGTGCGGCGACTGCTTCTACTGCAAGAAGGGCCGCCTCAATCTTTGCGAGAACCTCGAGTTTCTCAACGGCGCGTACGCCGAGTTCATCAAGATTCCCGCGGCGATCGTGGCGCGCAATCTCCATCCGATTCCCGACGGTGTGAGCGACGCCGACGCGGCGCTCTCCGAGCCGCTCGCGTGCGTGCTCCACGGCTTCGAGCGCACGAAGGTCGAGCCGGGCGACACGGTGGCGATCATCGGCGCTGGCCCGATCGGCCTCATGTTCGCGGCGCTCGCGCGGCGCCGCGGCGCGCGCACGATCGTCGTCGGCCGCAACACCGAGAAGCTCGAACGCGCACGCGCGCTCGGCGCCGACTACGTTCTCTCCGCCGGCGAGATCCCCTCGATGGAAACCACGATCCGCGACCTCACGGACGAACGCCGCGGCGTCGATGTCGTCATCGAAGCCGTCGGTCTGCCGGATATTTGGGAGCGCGCGATGTCGATCGTGCGAAAGGGCGGCACCGTCAATCTCTTCGGCGGCTGCGAGCGCGGCACCTACGTGAAGGTCGATACGTACAAACTTCACTACCACGAGATGAACATCATCTCGGTGTTTCACCACACGCCGGAGCACATGCGCACCGCGCTTGCGCTCATCGCGTCGCGCGAGATACCCGTCGAGCATCTCTTCACGCACGAGTTCGATCTCGAGCACATCAACGCCGCGTTCGCGATGATGGAAGACCGCGAGGCGCTTAAGATCGTCGTTCGCCCGGGAGAAAGGAGCTAGCGCGATGGCCAAGCAAGCCACTCCGCACGTGGAACGATCCGCGCCGCTGCAGGTGCGGCATGACCGGATGGTCGCGATCCTCGCGCGCGAGTACGCGGCGAAGGGCTACCGCGTCGAAGCCGAACTCGACGGCTTCCCCGCGCCCGAGCCGATCGACGGCGTGGTGCCCGACATCCGCGCCGAGGCCGAAGGCCGCATCGTCGTCATCGAGGTCGAGACGAGCGACACGCTCTTCGGCAGCGAATACGAGGCTGAACACAAGGCATTCCGCAAGTGGAAGGAGCACGACCCGAAGACGCACGACTACAAGATGGTGATTGCCTGAGAGAGATTCTCCACCTCCGCCCCTATTTCGCCC
>JANOHH010000212.1:0-4129 GCA_031406395.1 Verrucomicrobiota bacterium
GCTCAAGCTGGCGCGCTGGATCGCCGACTACTATTGCTGCGCGCCGGAGATCGCTTTGAAGGCCGTGTTACCCGAAGCCGTCCGCAAGGAAGACGCAGGTTGGCGCGAGCGATTATTTGTCCGCATTCTGCCGGCGAATGGCGAATTTCCCAAGCTGCCCAAGCGCCAGCAGGAAGTCATGAATGTGATCGAAGAGCGCCGCGAATTGCCGCTGGCGGAGCTGCTCGAACTCACGGAGACCACCGCCGCCACGGTTCGCAAACTGGAGGATCGCGGCCTGGTGGAGGTCGCTCCGCAAATCTCGGAGCGCGATCCTTACGCCCGGGAAGAGATTTTGCCGACGTTGCCGCTGGTGTTGAATCCCAGCCAGGCGGCGGCGCTTACGGTGATCATGGTGGCGATGGAGGACCAGAAACCGGAAGCCAGAAGGCAGAAGGCAGAAGCCAGCGGTCCAACCTCCGACCTCCGACTTCCGACTTCGACTTTTCTTTTGCACGGCGTCACCGGCAGCGGCAAGACGGAGATTTATCTGCAGGCCATCGCTCACGCGCTCTCGCAGGGCAAGGGTGCGATCGTGCTGGTGCCGGAAATTTCCCTCACGCCCCAAACGGTCGAGCGCTTCAAAGCGCGGTTCAGTTCCGGCCCGCATCAAACCCTCGTGGCCGTGTTGCACTCGCATCTGTCCGCCGGCGAGCGTCATGATGAGTGGCACAAGATTCGCCAGGGCCGCGCGCGCATCGTCATCGGGGCCCGCTCGGCAATCTTTGCGCCGATCGAACCGCTCGGCCTCGTCATCGTGGACGAGGAACACGAGCACACCTACAAGCAGGAGGAAGCCCCGCGTTACCACGCGCGCGACGTGGCCATCGTGCGCGGTCAGATGGAAGGCGCCGTGGTGGTCCTCGGTTCGGCCACCCCGTCGCTGGAGAGTTATTACAACTGCAAGCAGGGCAAATACACGCTGCTCGATTTGCCGGAACGCGTGGACAATCAGAAAATGCCGCACGTCCGCGTGGTGGATATGCGGCAGGCCGCGCGCGGCGGCAAAGGCCCGCCCCTGTTCTCGCCGCAACTCAAGGAAGCCATTACGCAACGGCTCGAACGCAAGGAGCAGACGATTTTGTTTTTGAACCGGCGCGGCTATTCGACTTCGTTGCAATGTCCGCTTTGTGGCTACGTCGCTGAGTGTCCGAATTGCAGCCTCTCGCTCACGTATCATCGCCCGGAGCAAAAGCTGCGCTGCCATCTGTGCGGCCACGTCGAACCCGTGCCGGCGGTTTGCCCGCAGGTAAAATGCCGGAATCCGGCCATTCGCTTTGCTGGCACGGGCACGCAAAAGGTCGAGGAGACGCTGGGAAAACTCTTCCCGCAGGCACGTGTCAAACGCATGGACGCGGACGTGATGAAGCGGAAGGACGACTACCGGAAAGTGCTCGGTGATTTTCGCACCGGCAAGATCGATATTCTAATCGGCACGCAGATGATTGCGAAGGGGTTGCATTTTCCGAACGTGACGCTCGTGGGTATCATCTACGCCGACCTCGCGCTCCATCAGCCTGATTTCCGGGCCGGCGAACGCACGTTTCAATTGCTCACCCAGGTCGCCGGCCGGGCCGGGCGGGGCGACGTGGAGGGTGAGGTGTTCGTGCAAGCCTTCACGCCGTTTCATCCGGCGATTCAGTACGCGCGCCGCCACGACTTTGTCGGCTTTTACGATCAGGAACTCGAGTTCCGTGAACAGCTGAAGTACCCGCCCGTGAGCCATGTGGCGTTGCTGACCTTGAAGGGACGCAACGAGGAAAAAGTGAAGTTCTCCGCCGAGCATGTGCGGCGGGAGTTGGAAAATCTCGTCTCTGGCAGCCGAGAGAAGGAGAAAGGGGGAAAAGGGGAGACGGAAACCTCGACGCTGTTCGATCAGATTTCCCCTCCGCCTCTTTTCCCCTCTGCCCCTCTGCTGGTTGCCACGCCCGCCCCCTTTCGCGATCTAGTCATCGCCGGTCCTGCGCCCGCGCCCTTGCTGCGCGCGGAAACTTTCTACCGCTACCAAATCATGCTGCGCACGCGCGCAATGAGCCGGCTTAGCCACGCCCTCGCGCAAATCACGACAACGCTCACCTTGCCCGAAGATGTGACGCTGACGGTGGATATTGACCCGGTGAGTTTAAGCTAACTGCGCACCGAACGCTGCCTGCCCGTAGCCGCCGACGTAAGGAGGCGGATTCCTTGCGGCGACGGCCCTTCCGCCTCCTCACGTCGGCGGCTACGAAGTTTGGGAAAAGACCCGACCAAATCTTGCTGCGTTTCGCCGTTGGCTGTGGTAAGAGTTTTGCCATTAAAGCTGAGTCTGGTAGCCGATGAAAAACTTGCGCGCCTTTACGTTGGTCGAACTGCTGGTCGTCATCGCGATCATTGCCATCCTGGCCGCGATGCTCCTGCCGGCGCTGAGCAAGGCCAAGGAAAAGGCCACCGCCATTGTCTGCCTGAACAACCTTTAACAGTGGGGATTGGCGGCACAGATTTATGCGACCGACAACGGCGATTATCTGCCGCCGGACGGCACGCCCAATCCTGGCGACAGTTCGACAAACACGGGTTGGTATATCCAACTGCCTCAAGTGCTCAGCCTCCCGCGTTACCATGACATGCCGTGGCGGACCAACGCGACGGCGGGTGTCGGGCGGAGTGTTTGGATTTGCCCGTCGAATCCGCGCCGGAGCAACGGCAACAACCTGTTCCATTACTGCCTGAACGAATACATCAACGACACCGGGGTTGATGATCATCCGATAAAAATATCCTCCCTCCGCCAGCACTCGGCCGTGGTCTATCTGTTCGACAGCAAGAATCTCCCGGCCGTGGGCACGCCCAATTACGTCCATACCAACCTGCATTCCGGCGGCGCTCAATTCACTTTCCTCGACGGTCATTCCGCCCGCTTCAACAGCAAGGCGTACTGGGACTACGCCATCAGCAAAGGGCGTACGAACAATCCAGAGATTGTCTGGCTGCCGTGAACGCGCAGATTGCCAACGGCGGGCGGGCACGGCGGCGGATGCGAACAACCGGCTGTATCGGTGACGCTGGGAAAAGTTAAACTAAGAACGTATGGGTGAACGAGACCAAGAACAGAACCCCTTTGCTCTCGCAGTCCTCGGAAGCATGCTCGCCCTGCTGGGATTTGACAGCGTAGCAACTCGGCTTATTATCCTGGCCATGTACCGTCTCGTTATTCTACTTGTGAGCCTGGCATGGTTCGCGCAACCGTCCGCCGGCGCCGCTCCGGTTTACTCCCCGCCTGCGGCCACCAATCCACCTTCCATGCAGATCGTCACCTGCCGTGATGGCGTGGACCTGGCGGCCCTCCTGGCCGAATTCCAGATTGTGCCCACGTTTCGGTGGGACTTCCTCCCCGGCTTTGCCGCGCCCATGGACGCCGCCACCATACGGAAGCTGAAGGCGCATGATTGCATCCTGGCCGTCGAGGCGGATGGGCCAATGTCGTTGTGCGCGCAAACCAATTCCACCGGCCTGGTGCGGATGGGCATCGACCGTTTCCCCGTGGCCCGCATCAACGGGCTTCCCAAGGAACCTCTGGATGTGGATGTGGCCATCTTGGATACCGGGATTGATCCCCATGAAGAGCTGAACGTCGTACAGTCGTATTCGCCCTTTACATTGAATTTTAACGATGAGCTTGGCCACGGCACATCGGTGGCCGGCGTGCTGGGCGCCAAGGACAATGGCTCGGGAGTCGTCGGGGTGGCGCCCGGTGTTCGTCTCTGGAATGTCAAGATCCTTGGTCCGCCGCCCTACAATTCGTGGACCTATTTGATTCAAGGGCTGGCTTACGTGCGCCAATACTCGAATACAATTTCCATCGTTAACCTCAGCATTGGTAACGAGAGTACCAATGCGCCGCTGTCACCCATCTATCTTGCGATTCGAAGAGTGGTCCACGCTGGCATCGTGGTGGTGGCGGCGGTCGGAAACTCAACCAACGACCTGGCCGGTTCGGATGGTATTTGGTATAC
Source organism: Verrucomicrobiota bacterium (assembly GCA_031406395.1). Lineage (GTDB taxonomy): Bacteria > Verrucomicrobiota > Verrucomicrobiia > Limisphaerales > JADLHS01 > JADLHS01. The sequence goes on from JANOHH010000212.1 coordinate 4,032, forward strand.
CGGTGATGATTTTGTTCCTGCAGCTCATCCCGAGGTGATGGCTGTGAGCGGCATGGATCCGGTCGCCGATACGATCTGGTCCAAATCGAATTTCAGCC
>JANOHH010000219.1:0-4011 GCA_031406395.1 Verrucomicrobiota bacterium
ATCCGCCGCACGTAGTCGCGATGATGATGGCCGGAAAAACAGGCGATCACCTTGCCCTCCCCGCTGTTCAGCTTGGGCGGCTCCAGGATCGCTCGGATCGAACCCTGGTTGGCCACGCCCCCGTCCTCGCGTTCCAGGCTCTGATGAATGAAGACGACGGTGGGGAACGGCGTGGCCGCCAGGTCCTGGCGCAACCATTCCGCCTGTTCCTCGAGAACATACCGGTAATAGGGTTTTTGTTCGGGCCCCTTTTCGTTACCGTCCAAAACGATAAAATGAACGCCTTGCACATCGAATGAATAGTAGCGCTTTTTCATTCCCCAAAACGCCATGGTTTCCTCCGGCGTGAAGGCATACGCCTTGTCCGGTCGATGTTTACCATCCCCGTCCATGTCGTGGTTACCCAGAACATGATGACGCGGTCCGTCAAACCGCTTCCAGATCTCCAGAAATGCTTGATTCTCCGGGATCGGTTGGCAGAAGTCTCCCATTTGAATTACGAAATCGGGGCGCAATTGGGTCATCCGGTTGATAAAAACCTCCAGCCGGTGATCCGCGTCGTGGATGACATCTTTATGCACGTCGGCCATCACGCCGAAACGCACGAGACGATTCTCTTCCTTGACCTGCTCCGGCCCGGCCAAGGCAGCGAGTTGCGGGATCATGAACAGGGAAGTGCCACACGCTGCGGCGCTGTCGCGCAGGAATCTTCGGCGCGTGATAATGGAGTGCTTCATAAAATGGTAATCAGTGCGGTGGTTTTCAAAATTGCGGCGGCGGCCCAGGCGACGAGGTTTTTGTGCTGGAATGAGTTGGTCGCTGGTGCGGCAACGACCGCAACCAGGAAGAAGAGCTGGCGGGCGATGTGGGTGGCGATGAATTTCATGTCAACGTCCTTTCGTATCACAATGGATGGTATTTGTTGCCTGGAAAATTTCATCATTGGGTGACATCGTTCCTCGGATTCAGAACCCCGGGATGACTTCTTGTCGTGCCGGTATTGTTGGAGACAACGCAGCGAAACTCACTCCCGATATCCCACAACATCGTGGGCGGTGTGGAATAGCTTGGGGAGGTCGCTCCGGGGATATCAGCCCGGTTCTTCTGCCACTGGTAACGGAGATTCTTACCGGAAGCCGATACTGAAAAAATGGCCTTCCCAGCAAGCATGACCTTTGTGTCCACGGGATGCCTCGTTATGACCGGCGCACGGGCGGGAACCGGTGGGCGTTCTGCGCGCTCGATATCATAGGTCACACCGGCAGTCGTGCGAAACGTGTAGTCGTCCTCATTTTGAACGGTCGCAACCGGTCGCTGATTGTCCGCACGGGTTACCGTGATGGAAGCCCCATCAAACGGGCACTGCAAAACGCAGGAGTTGCCTTTTTCACTGAATATCCGAACCGAATCCACCACCTGCCCCGCGGCACGATAGCGCGCCTCGACCAGGAACGCCCCCACTGCCCGCAGCCTCTTGAACTGAGCATCCACCGCTTTGTCCCAGTTGGGAAAAATCCGGATGACGCCGTCATGGCTCTGCAACAGCATGTTGTTGATGGCTTCAATAATGCCCGCCGTCTCAATGCCGCCGCCATCCTTTTGGGATACGATGCCGTTCGGTTCCGGCTTCCAATCCTTGATCGCATTGATGACGCGCTGCGCTGGGTAACCGGCCCTGACGGCCATGACGAACATCATCCCGAAGTCGTTTCCATTCTGCCAACCAGACCATCGCTGCGGGTGAAACATGTTGCCCCGATCCAGCGTATTGCAGGTGGCTATCTTGTACGCCGGCAAGGTCGAATAGCCGATGTTGTCAAAGGTCGTCGTGAACATGATGCCGGTGTTTCGGGCGCCTCCCTGATAATGTAGGGCGTCCATCACGCCATGGACTGCGTCCGGTCTGAAGGTGACCGTATCCCCCCATTCCTGGAGCGGATACTCGCTCATGTTATCAAGGATGTCCTGCCAATGGGCCCTGCGGTCCGCGTCCCGCCCGATTTCGATGCTCGCTGCCAGGATCTCGCGGTACAGGAATCGTATCGCGCCGAGACTGAACATGTCATTTTTCGCAAACCAGTCCGCTCCTTCGTGGACGGAACCGTACACGTCGTATCGCCCGTTGACCGACTTTCCGATGTAATCGTCAAAAAAATCCGCGACCGTCCGCATCAAAGGATAGCAGGTCTCGGCCAGAAACGCGCGGTCTTGTCCATACTTCCACTTCCACACAATCGGCAAGATGCCGAAGACCGAGTTGGTGGCCATGCAGCAATCCTCACCCCCGTCGCGCCCGCATCCAGTTGAAGATGTCCCGTGGGAGGTGAATGATCCTTCGAACTCAACGCCTCGGCAATTCGGGGGCATGTGGGCTGCGATTTGAGGCGAGACCCATCGGTTGACGACCCTCGCTCTGCCAGTGGTTTCCGCGTAATACTTGATCGTCTGAATATAGGGATCGACCAGGTCCACGTGGTTGGCCGAAAAGGTGCCGTAATACGGGTTCTGGGCGTTGTAGTTCATTCCCAGGTTGCCAAACCATTTCATATTATCGGCGCGGTTCCAGGGCCCCCAGTGTCCGGGCGCTTTTCCCGGACCGTTGTCGCTGCCGCTTCGAGCGCAGGAGCCGATCAGATACAAATGGTTATACCAGTAATTCTGAAGGTCATCGCCCAGCTTGATGTAGGATCGGAGCCAGAACTGCTTCCACCATGCTTGGTTCTCAGCTGACAACTCAGCGACACTGGCAGCGGTGATCTCCCGCGCCGTGGCCTGCACGGAAGCGAGAGGCGAGGCCGCGTTCTTTGCATGTTCGGCTTGGAGGAAGAGCCTTACGGTTTCACCGCTGGCGGGTAAGGTAAACGCAAGTCTGGAATACGTGCTGTTATCGGAGGAAAGCACGGCCGTTGTGCCCAACACTTTTACGGCCACCGCGCCTTTGACACAAAAAGGCGCGCCGTCCGCGTTGGGCTCCTTGGTGACCCATGCCACCGAATCCACGGCGCCCGCGCTCTTGGTGACATAGGCGTTGCCGATGACCGAAAGGGTTGCGTGCAGCGGAACATCGGCGCCGCCGTTCGTGGACAACTCCACCACCAGCGCGTCGCGGGAAGCGGACAGATAGGCCCTTGTCTGAACTGGAGAACCGGCCATGGAACTATCGCTTCGGACTTCGGCGTTCTTCAGATCCTGCGTGACGCGGTAGGCAGACCCCGATCCAGTGCCTGATGATGCTTCTATGGTCAATAGGGCAAGATTCAGGATGTGCTGCTTATACTGCCCAGGAGCAGTCTCCTCGCCGGAGCGAAACCCGGCCACATCGTTCCCGGCATGAAATCCGTTCTTCCCCAGATAGTATTTTAGGGAATGCCTCGTTCCGCCCAAATGAACACCGAAATCTCCGTTGCCCAAGTAACCACCCTTCATCAGGGTTCTACAGGTAGCGTCATCCCAGGGTTCGGTGTAGGTGGATGAGGCCCCATCCAATTGGGCGGAAACCGTCTCCCAATCGGACTCCGATGCGGCCGATCCACGCTGGCCGGATGAAAGCGATGGCAACTGTCCGTTCTCTCTTGCAGCTGCGCCGACCGTACTTGGCGCGAGACCAATGGCAGCGCACGCCTGCCCGATGACCTGAATAAAAGTTCTTCTTTGCATTCTATTCGATTCCTTCCAAAGCATGGGGTGGCGACATTCGGAAATGTCTCCACCGGAAGCGAGACGCACTATCGTGTTTGCGATGCGGAGTCAATAGCTAGGCTTTCCGCTGGTCATCGAAAGGCGACCACCATTGCCGAAGACTTCGAGCGACATGCGATCCACCAGGACTCTCGACGCAGGTTGGGACCCGGACCTTGGTATGCTGTGGTAATGGCCCTACTTTGGTGGTTGGTTTGTCGCTGCCTAACATCTGAAGGAATGTAGTTAACCCGGAGCGCAGCGGAGGGTTAATTGCATTCCCGGGTTGAACGAATCCGCGGCCAAGGTACAGCAGGTTTCCCTACGCAGCTG
>JANOHH010000220.1:0-6503 GCA_031406395.1 Verrucomicrobiota bacterium
CCAGCATCGGCACAACGGCCAGCAACCCATAAATCGCGTGCAAGGAAGTGGAAACCAGTTTACCCAGCACTACGTCGTGTCCCTTCAGATCCGTCAAGAACAGCAGCCCCAGGGTTCCTTCCCGCCGCTCCTCGCTCAAGCAGTCCGCGGTCAGGAAAACTCCCGCCAGCATGGCGAAGCCGAGACTCAGGACGCTGATCGTACCGAAGATTGCCCCGGCGCGTTGCGAGGGCGAAAGATTCCCACCCGCAACGACCAGCACAAACCAGATCACCAGCGCCAGCCCCGCCGCGATCAACCGCGTCCGGTGCGTGACCCGGTGGCGGGCCGCCGTCCGCAACTCGCGTTCGACAATGGGCAGGAAGGTCATGAGGGACGTGAAATGCGGTGCGTCATGCGTGAAATCAGAGGAGGCGTCGGTTTCATATCACGCATCACGGAGCACGCTTCACGACTCCTCCGCTACTGCGTATCCCCTCGCGTCACGCGCAGGAAGACTTCCTCCAGCCCGATCTCGTCCTCGCGCAACTCGATGAGCTTCGCGCCGCCCCGCACCAGCACATCCGCGATGAGGCTGTGGTCGGTGTCGTGACTGGCCAGCGTGATTTTGATTTTGTGATCGAGCGACGTGACCTCCGTCACCTCGGGCAGCGCTTTCAACAAAGCCACGGACTGTTCTGTGTCGCTCGCCACGCGCACCCAGACCACGCGGCCCGACGACATCTGATCGCGCACGCCCTGCACCGGCCCGGCATAGATCAACCGGCCCTTCTCGATGATCGCCACGCGATTGCAGATGCTCTCCAGCTCGCTAAGAATGTGCGAACTGATGATGATGGTCTTGCCGAGCCGCTGGAGCTCCCGGAGGATTTCCATCATCTCGATGCGCGCCCGCGGGTCGAGGCCGCTGGCGGGTTCGTCGAGCAACAGCAGTTGCGGATCGTGAATCAGCACGCGCGCCAGCCCGAGCCGTTGCTGCATCCCGCGGCTCAACGCGCCGATGAGCGCGCCTTTTTTCTCCGTCAGGCCGACGAGTTCCAGCACGTCATTCACCGGCTTCTCGCGTTGCGCCGAAGGAATGCGATAACATGCGCCGAAGAAATCCAGGTACTCCGTCACCTCCATGTCCTTGTACACCCCGAAGAAATCCGGCATGTAACCAATGACATGTCGCACCGCATCCGCGTCCTTGACCACGTCGTGCCCGAGGATCACCGCCCGCCCCGCACTCGGCGAGAGAAACGTGGCGAGCATGCGGAGCGTGGTCGTCTTGCCCGCGCCGTTCGACCCAATGAACCCGAACAGGTCGCCTTGGTTCACGGTCAGGTCGAGATTCGACAGCGCGGTCATCGAGCCATACAGCCGGGTGAGACCGAAGGTTTGGACCGCGGGAAGTGGGGGAGCGTCGCTCATAAGAAGTCTGAAGTCTGAAGTTTAAGGTCTAAAGTCGTCATCGTTCGGGCGTTTAAACTTGTGACCGTGCACATTGGATTGTTGGAGATAGCCCATGAATCCCGCCACCAAACGGCTGACCTCATCGGCTTGCTGGTACAGTCCCTTGAATTGCTCTTCGCTCACGTAGCTTTGATCCATCGCCACGTAAAGATGCGATTTCACCTCGCCACAAGAGCCCTTGGCGGTGGAGAGAAATTGAATGAACTCTTTGTCGCCGCCACGCTCAAATCCCTCGGCAATATTCGCCATCGTTGAAACCGAAGCGCGTTGCACCGGATCGCGCAAACCAAAGTCCCGTGCAAATGTCCCCACCTTGGAGCAGCCATAAATCTGTTGGGTCAATATTCGAGCCTTTTGCCAGGCAACAATGTCTTCAAACTTTTCGATCTTGTTCATAATGTTTCTTTTGCCCGTCAACGAGGCGGGCCTTCAACACCCGACTTTAGGCTTTAAACTTCAGACTTTAGACTCATTGCCCGATGGCAATGGGCACCCGCCAGAGCGTATTGGCCGCGGCGCGTTTCGATTTGACCTGGTTCACCGGCGGCACGGGCGACGTGTCTGGCGACCAAGCCAACAACACCGCGTTGCCGTGCGCGACCACGGCGGACAAATCCAACCCCGGTGAGGCGACGAAATTCTGGCCGTTCGCCTGCGTACCCATCCGCCCAAGGAAGGACGCCACCATGCTCGCGTTGGGCAGATCATTGATTTGCCCGCCGGAACGTGATCCGAAGGCATACTGCCGCTGTTGCACCTGCCCAAGGTAGGATGTCGCATTGACGCGCACGAATTCCGAGAGCGGCGTGCCACTCGCTTTCGCCAGCTTCAGCGTCTTGGTCTGGCCGGCTGCCAGTTCGCCGACGGGGAAAATTGTGTCGCCCACGACCATTTGCGCCGCGGTGACGGCGTGGTCGGTGAGATTCTGCACCGTGAGCTGCCAGTCCTCACCGACGGATTGGAGCGCGACCACGAATGGCATCGTCCCCGGCTGCCACCAGTCGCTGACGTAAAGCTGGCTCGTCCAGACCGGCACGAAAACCTCCGCGCGGAAGTTATCGCCCGTGTGCAGGATCGTCGCGGCCTCGGAATTTTGTCCGCCACCCGACGTCATGAACTCGCCGCGGAACGTCGCGAACTTCAGCTCGCTGGCCAGCGGGTATTTGGTATTCGCCGGCGAGTAGATCGAGATGAAGGTGCGCCCGCGCAGCTCGGCGCGGTCACCATTACGCAACGCATCCACCACATGCAGCTCGGTGCATTCAGATTCCCCGGCCCGCAGCTTGTAGCCGATGAAATAGATCAGCCCCGAAAAGAAAAGCACGTAGGCCGGGAACGTGATCCAGGTGAGCATCGGCTTGTTGATGCGCTTGAGCCACAGGCGATCAAGCGGACCGATGACGAGCAGATACACGAGCAACAACGCGAGCAACCAGCCCACCGGCAACTTGTGAACCTGGCGGCTGTCAATCATCGCGCCGAAAATACCGTCCGCACTCTGCCCGTAACTTCCAGTGTAATCCGTCGTGGCATACAAGGCCGCCGGCACTTCGGCGAGCCGCGTCCAGAACGTCGTCAAATTTTTCCACGACTTGAACGGCTCACGCTCCGGGCTGAATGTCAGCGCCGTCACCCGGCCCAGCCCTCGATTCGCCGTGACGATCAACGGGACGTCGCCAGCCGCCAACACAACCTCACCATCACGCACCAGCCCGGTGACTACCCGGAGTTCCGCCACCTCGAACGCCGCGTCCACCGGCAAATCCGCAAAGGGGCTGCGCAGGATCGGATCCGTTATCGATTGATCCTGATTTTGCGCCCCTGGGCGGCCCTGGTTTCCCTGCCTTCGCCGCGGGCTGCCGGGGGAAGCGACCGCCACGCTTTCGCCAGCCCGCAACCAGTCCTCGAGCTGCGGATGTTTCGCCACGCCCGCCATATCCTTCGGCTCGAAGGGCAGCAGCTTGCGCAGCCACGGCGACGCCGTGATGTCCGACACCTGTTCCAACGCCACGATCAAATGGCCGCCCGCGTTCACCCAGCCGAGCAGCGCGTTGACCTGGCCCGCGCGCAAGTTGACCGCCACCTCGGAATTGAGATAGATCGCATCCAGCGCTTCCAACACGAGCGGGTTGTCGGGGAAAATGGACGGCTGGAACCGCGCCGCCACCGGCTGCGTCTCCGGCTGGTTGCGCTTGATCGGCAGCAAAGTCGCCGCACCGGACGCGGTGCGGGAAAGCGAACCGATCATCTTGATCTCCCACCCAATCTGGCGTTGCGGCCGCAGCGCGACCTGTTCCTGCCGCACCTTGCCTCGCTCGTCGAGCAAACGCACATCCCAGAGCGTTTGATAGCGGCTCGCGGCGAACGCCGGGATCATCACCCGCTTGAGCGTGCCGGTCGGCAATTCCACCGGCAACCGCTGGGTATTCCCTTTGCCGTAGCCCGCGGGGGTGACTTCGATGACCCCGGCGAACGGCGCACCATCATTCTGGATTTCGCAAACGATCGGAAACCAGCTCGCCTCGCGCACCGTGCCGTCGTAACCGAGGAAAACGTCGAACCGCAACGCCGCCTGCGCGTTGGGGCAGCAACAGACCATTAACATTCCGAGGATCAGCCGCACCGGTCGGGTGCGCCTCCAGATTTGCGTGAAAGCTTTTTGCATTTATTCCGCTCCCATCTGTTGCCGCGCGCGGTGAATGAATTGGCGGGACATATACCCCGACCCGGGAAGGGAGCGCAATGTTCAATTCGCCCATGGGGATGGGAAATTGCTGTCAAATTCCAGTCCTTCTAACTCTTATCCTTCATCTGGTTAAGATCAGGACTAAGCCCGGGAATTTGCGCGCCAGCAGTCAAACCAGTTTGGGGCGAACGTCGGTTGCTGGCATTGAAGATCGTCAGGAAACCGCAGCCGCAACCGCCGAAGGGCAAAATCCGCCCGACTTCCCGCAAAGGACAGCTTGCGGATCCGGGGCAAAGAAAGTAGAACCCTGCGATGAATTTGATTGTTCGTTTCGCCAAGGCCTTCCCCACCCGGACCATGTCGGTGTTTTTGCTCGGCTTGCTGCTCAGCGCTTGCGGTCGCGACGACGCCAAATCGTATCGCGTTCCCAAGGAAGTGCCGGCGGTGTCCCAAGCGGGTTTGCCAGCCGGCCACCCAGATATTTCCGCTGGCGGACCAGCCGCCACCCCCGCTGCGACGCCGCGCCTGAGCTGGACGAAACCGGATGGCTGGAATGAAGCGCCCCCCGGCCAGATGCGTGCCGCGTCCTTCAACGTCAAGGCCGACGATGGCAAGCAGGCGGATGTAAGCGTGATTCCACTGCCGGGCGCGGCCGGCGGCGACCTCGCCAACGTCAACCGCTGGCGCGGGCAGGTCGGTCTCGCTCCCTTGTCGGCGGAGGAACTCGCAAAAACTGCGGAGGCCGTGGAAATCGCTGGCCAACCGGCCCAACTTTACGACGTGGCCGGCGCGGCCAGTGGTTCGGGCGAGACCAACCGGATCCTCGGCGTGATTCAGCAGCGCGACGGTATGGCGTGGTTTTTCAAGATGACGGGTAACGATCCCTTGGTGGCGAAGGAAAAGTCCGCGTTCGTCGCCTTCCTGAAGTCGGTAAATTACGAAGCGGGTGCCGCAGCGGCCAGTCCCTTACCCGTTGGTGGTGAAGCCCTGCCAGCGGGCCATCCCGATATTTCCGCCATCCCTTCAATCCCAACCGCCCCTTCCAGTTCCGTCGTTTCCAACGAGGGCAAACCAAAATGGGAAGTGCCAGCGGGCTGGAAGGAAATCCCCGGCGGCCAATTTCTGGTGGCTAAGTTCACCCTGACCGGTGACGGCGGAGCGCAGGCTGCGATAAACGTCAGCCGGTCCGCGGGCGATGGCGGCGGACTGGCGGCCAACGTGAACCGCTGGCGCGGGCAATTGGGGCAGACGCCTTGGACCGCGGCCGAATTGCAAAAAGCGGCAAAAGAAATCCCGGTCGCTTCCGGCACGGCGACGGTCATCGAGATGAGCGGCACCGATGCCCGCACCAGCCAACCCGCGTCCTTGGTGGGCGCGATGGTTATCCAATCGGGGCAGGCGTGGTTTTACAAACTCATGGGTGACGCTAAAGTAGTCGAGAGCCAGAAGGCTGCGTTCACCAAATTTGTGCAAACCGTAAAATACTGACATGCTCGATCGCATCTACAAACTGTTCACCTCCCTCCGGCTGACCGTGGTACTGCTGGCGCTGGGCTTGATCCTGGTGTTCTGGGGCACGATCGCCCAGGTGAACGTCGGACTCTACAAGGCGCAAAACGAATTCTTCCGCAGCTTCTTCATCTTCTGGTCGCCGGCGGGATCGAGTTTCCGCCTCCCGATCTTTCCCGGCGGCTATCTGGTTGGCGGCTTGTTGCTCATCAATTTGTTCTCGGCGCACCTGCGCTACTATCAGCCGGGCAAAAAGAAGTGGGGCATCGTCCTGATTCATCTGGGCGTCGTCCTTTTGCTGCTCGGTCAGTTGCTTACCGATGTGCTCTCCACGGAAAGCATGATGCACATCCGCAATGGCGAATCGAAAAATTATTCCGAAGCCTCCATGGCCTATGAACTGGCCGTGACGGACACCACTGACCCCGCGAACGATCAGGTGGTGGCCATTCCCAGCCGGTTGCTCACCCAAAGCGGCGGAGCCACCCATCCGGATCTGCCCTTTGCCGTGCGCGTAAAAACCTTCTACGTCAACTCTTCGCTCACGGAAAAACCCGCCGATGGCTACACCGAGGTGAGCGTGACCGCCGGCATGGGCGCCAAGCCCGGGCTGGGCATTTGGTGGCGTGAGTTGCCGCACGTCACCGCCATGAACGAACGCGACATGCCATCCGGCATCGTGGAATTGTCCACGCCGCAAGGTTCGCTCGGCAGCTATCTCGTCTCCGGCTATCTCGCGCGCCCCCAGGAGTTCAAGCACAACGGTCGCACTTATCAACTGGCGCTGCGCCCCGAGCGTTACTACAAGCCTTTCAACCTTCACCTGGTCGAATTCAAACACGACCGCTACGCT
>JANOHH010000222.1:0-4088 GCA_031406395.1 Verrucomicrobiota bacterium
CTCCCACACGTTTCCATGCATGTCGTAAAGGCCCCACGGATTCGGTAATTTCTTGCCGACCTTCTGATACTTGGAGTTGCTGTTGTCGAAAAACCAGGCGTAGTTGGTTATTACCAGCGGGTCGTCGCCAAACGAATACGCCGTGGTGGTCCCGGCCCGGCAGGCGTATTCCCATTCGGCTTCGGTTGGCAACCGGTAAAAGTGCCCGGTCTTCGCACTCAACCAGTGGCAAAACTTGTTCGCTGCATGCTGCGTCATCGCGATGGCGGGATAACCGCTCTTCCCCATGCCAAAACTCATGTCCACATACGGCTTGGATGGGCGCGTCACCGCATCGGACGTCGCGTCAACTATGGCATCGGTCTCGTGCTTTGCGCGAAGCGCTTTTTCGTCATCCGGATACATGAACAGGAGATATTGATCCCAAGTCACCTCGTATCGGCCCATCCAGAATGGCGAAATCTTGACGCGATGCGCCGGGCTTTCGTCGGGCTTGTGCCCTGGTTCGGCCTCGGGACTGCCCATCAGGTATTCGCCAGCCGGAATCGGCACCATCACGTAGGGCACATCCGTGCCGGGAATCGCGTTCGTATAGACCTTCATTTCCGCTGCGGATTTTTCCGTGCTCTTGACCACAATTCGTTCGGCAATAATCGGCACGGTCGATTCATCGCGATCATCAAGCGAGGCCAGCGACCCGTAACTCCCGGCCGCAAAACTTCCGTCCTTTAGCGAGTAAATCTCATAATGTGTCACTGCCCGGCTCCCCACGACAACGGATGAATAAATAAAAGAATACAAGATCACGGTGTCCGGCAGCGCGATCGCCGCGCTCAGACATTTGTTTGTTGCCCCCCAAAGCTTCTGCACCGGCACCGGCGTCTTCACCGCATCAAAGTCGAACAATACCGCCGGTTCATTCGTGCCAAAGATCGCCAACAGGCGACTTCTCTTTTCACCCTCCACCGTCACCAATTGCTTGATGGGACGGTCCAGACTCAGCGTCTTCAGAGCGGAGGCTTTGAATTTGCCCGCGCCGGACTCTTCCACCGAGCTGACCCGCAACTCGCTCTCCCCACTGGTGTAGAAAACAAAATCCTTCAGCGGCGTGCCGCGAAAATTTCCCGCCACGTAGTCCACGCCCGCCGGCAAATCGCCAATGCTCAGCACTTCCTCCGGCTTACCGCCGTCAAGTTTTATCGCTTGAAGCCGGTTGCCCTTCTCTCCGCTGGAAATGGTGACGACGTACTCCGGCCCGCCGGACTTGAGCGCGAAGCGATTCGCATGCGTCTCGACCCCGGACACCGGGAGCTCGGAAATTTGCGTGAAGGTCTTGCCGTCATTGCGAAAGAGCGTAACACGATTTGGGGAAGGATCCGCGTTGTAAATGCTTGCCACAAAAAGGTCCGCCAACGGAGTGTTGCCCGTACCGCCCACATCCATGATTGCCACCGCACTTGGGCCAAGCGCCGTGCCGGGTACAATCAACGGGTCACTGGGCACGCTCGTGCTGGGGGCATCGAACAGCGAGATCAAGTTTGCGTCCGCAGCCACGAGGGCCAACGAATCCCGCTTCTCATCCTTCAACCGGCCTACGGCAACGCCAGTCGCGTCCTTCAATCCCCCCGAACGCCAGTCAGTCGAGCTAAAGAAATCTTCTGAGATTCGGTAGCCAAGGCGCACGCGACCCGTGGCTTTATCCACGATGGCGGTGTCAAGTTTGCCGTCACCGTTGAAGTCGCCGGTGGTGAGGAACTCTTTTTCGGTTTCATAGACAAATCCGGCCTGCACCAGGTTGGCGCTACAAAACGCGATGGCGCTGAAGAGCGTCAAACGATTATTAGAAGAAAATAGTTTCATCAGGTTAATTCTTGGTTCACGCTAATTTAACGCGTGCGGGCAAAATGCCTGTTTCCCACCGGCCAAGTCCAGCCAAAATGCACGACAAATACCTGACGCTTCCGAGCGCATGATATTCGATCCAATTGATTTCGGCCTCTGGCTTTCATCGACCGATCACGGAGTCGCTGATCCCGATCGTGCGGATTCGCTTGAGAAATACCTGCGCGCCTCGTATCTCGTCGGCGGATGAAAAACTACGATGCCCGCTTTGGGGGAATCCTCCGCCTATTCGGCCAGGACGGTCAGGCGCGTCTGCGCCGGGCGCACGCCTGCCTCGTCGGGATCGGAGGCGTCGGCTCGTGGGCGGTCGAGGCGCTGGCCCGCTCCGGCATCGGCACCCTTACGCTGGTGGACCTCGACGATGTTTGCATCAGCAACGTCAACCGCCAACTCCACGCGGTTACCGGCGAATTTGGCAAGCCCAAGGTCGAAGCCATGGCCGCGCGGGTGCAACTCATCCACCCCGACGGGGTCGTTCACGCGCAGCACATGCTGTTCACCGCGAGCACGGCGGAACAACTCCTGGCCCCGCAATACGACTGCGTCCTCGACGCGATCGATACCAAGGCCATGAAGGCGCTGCTGATTGCCCGGTGCTGCGAACGGAAACTCCCCGTCATCACCGTCGGCGGCGCCGGCGGGCGCCGGGATCCCACGGCCATTCGCGTGGCCGACCTGGCCCGTGCGTCGCATGATGGCTTGTTGTCGTACGTCCGACAAATTCTGCGCATCGAACACGGCTTCCCGCGCGACTTGAAACAGAATTTTGGCGTGCCTTGTGTGTATTCCCCGGAGCCGCAGGTGTTCCCGGCCAGCGACGGCACGATTTGCAAGCAGCGCGAGCCCAGCGCACGACTGCGTCTCGATTGTCGGACGGGCTACGGCACAGCGGCGTTTGTCACCGGGGCGTTTGGTTTTGCCGCCGCCGCGCAGGTGGTGAAGCAGATTGTGGAAACCAAGGACTAAATTTCCCGCAACCGCGACGCAACAAACTTGCATCCCGCATCCCGCATCCCGTATCAAATGTCTTTCGCTGGAAAGCGGAATCCACAAACTCATGATTGAACAAATCGTCATCCTTGATTTTGGCTCGCAGTATACGCAAGTGATTGCCCGGCGCATCCGGGAGTGCAACGTGTACTCCACGATCCTGCACTTCAACACGCCCGCAGCCAAAATCGCCGCGCTTAAACCCAGCGGCATCATCCTGTCCGGCGGACCGTCCAGCGTTTACACGCCGGACGCGCCATTGCCGGACAAGGACATCTTTGCGCTCGGCGTACCGGTGCTGGGCATCTGTTACGGCGTGCAGTTGCTCGCGCATTTCCTCGGCGGTAAAGTCGAGAAAGGTCTCAAGCGCGAATACGGCAAGGGCACCCTCAAGGTGAAGGACGGTCGCTGCCCGTTGTTCGCGAAGCTGCCCGCCAGCTTGCAAGTCTGGAATTCACACGGCGACAAGCTCACGAAGTTACCGCGCGGCTTCAAGCCGGTGGCGGTCACGGAGAACTCCGAATTTGCCGCCATCGAAAACCGTGCCCAGAAATTCTTCGGCCTGCAATTCCATCCCGAAGTCGCCCATACGCCGCGCGGTCGGGAGATCTACAGCAACTTCGTTCACGGCATCTGCGGCTGTGGCAAGGACTGGACCATGCGCAATTACGCCGAGCAGGCGATTGAGGACATCCGCGCGCAGGTTGGCAAAGAGCGGGTCATCCTCGGCCTGAGCGGGGGCGTGGATTCCAGTGTGGCGGCGGCCCTGTTGCACAAGGCCATCGGCGATCAACTCACCTGCATCTTCGTCAACAACGGCCTGCTCCGCGCCCGGGAAGCAGAAGTGGTGCAGGAAGTTTTTGGCCGCAACTTCAAGGTGAAACTGCAATACGAAAACGTCGCCTCCCTGTTCCTCAACAAGCTCAAAGGTGTCACCGACCCGGAACGCAAGCGTAAGATCATCGGCAAAACCTTCATCGAAGTTTTTCAGGCGGCGACCAAGCGCGCCGGCAAGGCGAAGTTCCTCGCCCAAGGCACGCTTTATAAAAGGCTTCCAGTGTTTGTCCGCTTAAAGTGCGGCCACTAGCATCGGTTATTGTTCCTGAGATCATGATTGGCAAAGCCCCCTCTATCTCCCCCGAAAGGGGAGGAAATCCCAAAGATTGTTGGGAAGATTTACGGGTTTTGAAAAAATT
>JANOHH010000338.1:0-4394 GCA_031406395.1 Verrucomicrobiota bacterium
GGCCCCTGGCCGCCGTAGTTATGCGGGAAGTGCCAGATGAACGCGCGCTCCGCCGGGGTATTGCCCTCGCCCTTCAAGAGCGGCACGAAGCTGACGCCGTCCACCGTCTGCGCGGTCTTTCCACGCCAGTCCGCGCTGGCAAGTTCGAGGATCGTGGGGAAGAAATCTTCGATCACCACGGGGTCACGGCAGACCGAGGCGGGTTGGGTCACGCCGGGCCACTTCACAATCATCGGCTCGCGGATGCCGCCCTCGTATGGCGTGAGCTTGTGCCCGCGCAACGGCAGGTTCTGCGGACATTGCGACGGCGCTCCGTTGTCCGACATGAACAGGATGATTGTGTTCTCCGCGATGCCGAGACGTCCGATCGCCGCCATCAGGTCGCCGAGCGATTTGTCCATGCCTTCGATCATCGAAGCCAGCGTGGCTTCAAACGGTTTCAGGCCGGCGCCCAGATACTCCTGATAGAACCGGTCGTCTTTCTCCCACGGCGCGTGGATGGCATAGTGCGCCAGGTGGAGATAGAACGGCTGCTGGTCGGCAACCGCCTGCTCGACAGCTTTAATCGCCTCGAGCGTGAGCGCCTCGGTGAGGTAGATGTTCTTGCCATGATACGCCTCCAAGCCCGGCACGTCCCAAATCGTGTCCGGTGGCTTGGTGCGCCACGCGGCGCTGAAGTTCTTCTCCCCCCAATAGCTGCCTGGCCCGCCCGCGCAATGCCCGGCGATGTTTACGTCGAAGCCGAGATTCAGCGGATTCTCGCCTGGCGAGTCCTTCGCCCCGAAGTGCGCTTTGCCGACGTGGATAGTGCGATAGCCCGCCGTCCGCAGCAGCGCCGGCAGCGGCGTAACCTGCATCGTGCGCGCAAGGCCGGCGTTGGTGCAAATGCCGTTGAGGTTCCAGTCTGGAGGCTGGATATCCTTGCTTGGATTGTCGGGCGATTTTCCCTGGCGCAACGTCCAATTCGTCACGCGATGCCTGGCCGCGTTCATGCCGGTGAGCGCGCTGACGCGCGTGGGGGAGCACACCGCGCAGGCGTAGGCTTGCGTGAACTTCATTCCGGCTGCGGCCAACCGCTCCATGTTCGGCGTCCGGTAGCGGCGGTTTAATCCAGTCACCTCGCTGTGAAACGGCACCGACGTCTCCTGCCAGCCCATGTCGTCAACGAGAAAGAAGACGATGTTGGGCCGCATCGGCGGCTCGGCGGCGGCGGGGAGCGCGGTCAATGATGCCAGCACCAGCGGGATGACGGCGAGGGTGGGAAATGGCTGAGATTTTGAGCTCATGATTGTGATGGGCAGAAGTCAGTGGGAATGGCCTTGAGGGGGCTTCTGCCACGGCGTGGCGCCGCCGCGCTGGATGTGGGCCCGGAGAGCGGTGGCGAGCTCGTTGAACAGCTTCTTGTTCGCGGCGGCGAGGTTGGTCTTCTCCTGCGGGTCGGTCTTGAGATGATAAAGCTCCAGTGGGCTAAAGGGATCATTCTGCATGAGCTTCCAGTCGCCGCGAATGATCGCCTCGTAGCTCTTGCCGCCGTAGGCCACGCCGCCTTCACGCCGGACGAAATACAAATCGCGCGGCGTGGTGGTCGCGCCGCCCTTGAGCACGGGAACGAGGCTGATGGCGTCGAGATCGGCGGCGGGTTTCGCCCCGGCGAGTTCCAGGAACGTGGGAAAGAGATCAAAGTTCAGCCCGGCGTAATCGCTGCGCGAACCAGCTTTGATTTGCGCCGGCCAGCGCACCAGGAACGGCACGCGCAAACCGCCTTCGTAGTGGTCCTGCTTGCCGCCGCGCCACGGCTCGTTGCTTTGCGCGTGGGGAAGCGAACCGCCGTTGTCAGCGGCGAAGACGACCACGGTATTTTCCTCCAGGCCATTTTCCTTCAACGCGGCAAGCACACGACCGATGCCGTCATCAAGATGCTCTACGAAGGCGACGTTCTTCGCGCGCTTTTCGTCCAACTGCGGCGCGCGCTCCTTCACTTTCGCCAGCCACTCGGCAGGCGGTTCGATGGGGAAATGCGGCGCGTTATAGGCGAGGTAAAGGAAGAAGGGCTGGCCTTTCGACTCCGCTCGCTCGCGCAAATACTCAGCGGCCCAATCGGAAAAGAGATCCGTCGCGTGGCCCTCGGGCTCGATGACCTCGAAATTGCGGCGCATATAGTTTTTTCCATGGCGCAGGTGCATGGTATGGCTGTCCATCATGTCGCCGAGGAAGCCGTGGAAGAAATCAAAGCCGCGCTCGTTTGGCCGGTTGGGCGATTCGAGGCCGAGATGCCACTTGCCGACGATGGCGGTGTGATAGCCTGCTTTCTTCAGTTCATCCGCGATCGTCGGCACCTTCGGATCGAGATAGCCCCACGAGTCCTCCGGCTGAGTGCGGATGACGCCGGGCACGCCAACGCGATCGGCGTAGCATCCGGTGAGCAAGGCCGCCCGCGAAGGGGAGCACACCGTGCAATTCGCGCGCATCGTGGTGAACAACATGCCTTCCGCTGCCAACCGGTCAATATTGGGCGTGCGCACGTCCAACGCGCGATAGGTCGAAACGTCGCTGTAACCGTGATCGTCGGTGAGGACGAGGAGGAAGTTCGGTTTCGTTGCCGCTGCACCCGCAAAGGTGAGGAGGCACAGGACCAAAAGGAGGAGTAGTGTCATGTCGCCTAGGTTTCCGGTCCACATGTCGGAAAATTCTACAGGAGCGTCGAGGCCGTGGCCCGGCACGGAGCCAAAGTCTACCTGACCCGGCACCCGGCGAGGCTCATTTCGCCGCGTTCGCTCCGGCTTGCATCATCCGGATGGAATACAGCCCGGTGCTGGCCGTGATAAACAGCGTCTTGTGATCCTTGCCGCCGAAACTGACGTTGGCAGTCCAAGGTTCCGGAACATGAATGTGCGCAATCCGTTTTCCGGATTTGTCGAACACGATCACACCTTTGCCGGTGAGGTAGAGATTGCCCTCGGTGTCGAGTGTCATACCGTCCGAGCCGAGTTCGCAATGCAGGCGTTTATTCGCTAGCGCGCCGTCGGGCTGGATGTCGTAGACGTAGGTTTTTTTTGCGCGAATGTCGGCCACGAAAAGCGTTTTGCCGTCCGGCGTGCCGATGATGCCGTTGGGCTGGGCCAGATCGGTCGTCACCCGCTTGAGCGTCTTGCGGTCGGCGCTCAGAAAATAAACCTGCTCCGTTCCCTGCGGTGGTTTGTCGTAATCCCACCAATCGCGTTTGTAGAAGGGGTCAGTGAAATAGAGACTGCCGTCGGGGCGCACCCAGACATCGTTTGGGGCGTTGAGCTTCTTGCCTTCGTATTCCCTGGCCAGAACCATGTGTTTGCCGTCCGGTGTGATGGACCAGAGTTCGGTCTGCTCGTCTGCGCAGGCGATGAGCTTGCCCTGGGCGTCGAAGAACATCCCGTTCGCCCGCCCGGCGGGTTGCAGAAACGTAGAGAGCTTTCCGTCCACGCTCCACTTCAGGATCCGATTATTCGGCTGGTCGGTGAAAAAGACATTGCCATCCTTGTCGCACGTCGGACCTTCAGTGAATTTGAAATCGCCGGCGAGTTTTTCGAGCTTCGCTCCGGGCGCAATCACGGCGGAAGCGTCGTTCGCGGTTTGAGCGGATGACTTGGCCGGCAGCGCGGTGACAATTGCCAGCGACAGGATGGTTGGGAGAATTTTCATGGTTCGCAACGAAGGATAGGTAGCAAGAAACCGCGATCGAATGAAAGCCCGGAATTGAAAATCTCTAGCGGGTTGAAATCGAACACTACGTCCGCCAACCCTCCCCGCCCCTGCCCCGTTCCGATATTGATTCGCGTTCTTGCGCCCCGGAACAGATCCAGCGATGCTGGCAGCACTGATTTCCATGACTAAGAATCTATTTCAACGCCTAACCCTGGCGAACCACCACGGGCAGGCTGCTCCAACCGACATCAATCCTATGAAAAACCACCCCCGATTCCTGCACCTGCTTTTGGCATTACTCGTCAGCTTCCTGCCACTGGCACTGCGCGCCGCCGCGCCGTCGGAGGCATTGTCGAAATTGGAGAATGTTCAGCGCATAGTCTTTCTCGGCGACAGCATCACTTACGCGGGCCAGTACATTGAATTTATCGAGGCGTATTACGCGAGCCGTTTTCCGAACCGATCGCTTGAGTTCCTCGACCTGGGCCTGCCAAGTGAAACGGTCTCCGGCCTTTCCGAAGAGGGTCATGCCGGAGGACAATTCCCCCGCCCCGACTTGCACGAGCGCTTGGGCCGGGTCCTGGAGAAGGCGAAACCCGACCTCGTCCTCGCTTGTTACGGAATGAACGACGGCATTTACCTGCCCTTTAGTGAGGAACGGTTTCACGCATTCCAAACCGGAATCCAAAGGTTGCATGAACGGGTCACAGCGGCGG